>NZ_JBHXML010000015.1:0-125403 GCF_042720345.1 Kitasatospora sp. NPDC058478
CTCCTGCCCAACGACCCGCAGCAGTGGAACGCCTACGTGTACAGCAACAACGACCCGGTCAACAAGACCGACCCCACCGGCATGGCCCTGGAGGAATGCGCCAGCGGGATGGCCAAGTGTTCCAACATGGGCACCAAGGTGGAGAGCGAGGGGCCGAACTACCAGAAGATCGTTGAACAGAACAACCGCGACTACTACGACACTGCTCGCGAGGTGGGGTTTGGGCCGACGCCCGCATATTCACAGAGGTTCGCTAAGTCGGGTCCCAGCAATGGCGGTGGTAACGGCATCATCATGGCGAGGTTCTTCATCCATATGAAGAGTGCCGCCTTTGGGAGTTTGCTGGGGGATAATCGATCTTGGTCGAATTCGCCAGCCGATAGCGCACGCATGACCGTTTTCTGGGATACCGATACCGGTGGAGCAACGTTTACCGTGGTGCCGTCAACTGTGGCGGGGCATCACGATACGGTAATTGGCGGCACGTCGCGCCATCCGACTACGAGGAATGTCTGGGTGCCGCCGCGGATAGTTCCAGCGAAAGAGAGGGAGATCCTGGTCTGCTTGCAGTTCCGTTTGTGTCATCCCTCTTCTCGCCTTCGGGCCGTACCTACCAGAATGGCGGGTGTGTATCAGGGTGCTGATTAACAGATTTAATCGAGTCGGCCGGTGGTTCAGTCGGGCGCTGCTGAGATATCTTGCGGTGTGCGTGGCTCCCGTGTGCGTTTTTATGCTCGTTCTTTCAGCATTTGCGCCCGGAGGGCATGACGCCAATGGATTCTCTCTAGCCGACTCCCTGGATGACCTCAAGCTGCTGGCGCTCATCTCGCTCACAATAACTGTCCCCACACTGTTCTTTCTCTTCCTGGTCTCTTTTTGGGCGGCCAGGGGGAGGAATGTTCGGGGGGTGGCTGCCGTGTTGTTTGCTCTGCCCCCAGTGCTCTATCTCCTTGCGGGTGCTTGGCCCTTCCTGCTGATGAGCGCACTCGGTGTGATCTACGCAATGGTAGTGATGCCCGCGCCTGCGTCTAGATCCTGATTTTGCGACATCTGGGTCCCCGGGCGCGTGATGCGCATCGGGGACCCAGATGTTTATTCTGGGCACTTACGGTAACTTCCCGTTCAATCCTGGTGGGGTTCATCGAGTAATCGCTCGGCGAGCCCGCCACGAGTGGGGGATCATGGAAGGGGGGGGTGGATGCTGGTCAAGAGTCGTTCACCCGACAGTAGTCCGTCGGCTGTGGATAGCCAGTAGGTCTGTGCCATGAGCGCCCCATCCGGTTGCCGGATGGGGCGCTCAGCTGTTGAGGGGTTAGCTCGTGGAGCTGTTGCGTGGAGGATAATAAGTGGACGGGGAAGGCTTTCGTTGCAGGGCAGGGTGGCCGGGATCCAGAATGAACTGATGGATTGTCAGTTCTGGCTGGGCGGTGCTACCGTATGCGGTCCTTGTCCTGTGAGGTCGGGGGCTTTGATGGTTGTCCTTGGAATGCTGATACCGGTTGTCCTGGGATTAGCCTTGGTCGCAAATTTTCGTGGAATCCGCGACTTCTTCGTGGAGGGCGCTGAGAAGAAGTCGATCCCGGTGATCGCGTTGATTGTCGGCTGGTTCTTCATTGTGGTTCCTGGGGTGGCTGTCCTCGGCATGGCCGTCAAGGCGATCCTGCGCTGACCTGTTCGGACTGTCGCAGGTGGTGGCGCGTGACTTCTGAGGCGGTGGGGCGGTCTTCGGGACGGCCTCGCCGCCAGATCCTTTGATGGAGGGTGCGTGAAGGGGCAGCGAATTGTCCTGTGGAGTGTGGTCGGTGGGGTGCTGGGTGTCCTCGGGTTGGGTTGGGCCGTGTGGGTGACGGTCCGACCTTCCGGGCCTGATGTGCCGGATCCGGTCGGACGGTGGGCCGGAGGAGCGGCGGCTGTCGAGCTTCTTCCGGATGGGCGGGTCGGATCGGCACAAGTGCCGGCCCGCGTGTGCAGCGCTGCCTTGGTGGACCGGGAACAGCCGACGGAGATTGAGGGGCGCTGGAAGAAGTCGGTTCTCGATGACGTGGGGCCGGGGGTCTACGTGGACGCGACCCGGAAGGACGGGAGCGGTAGTTGTCGGTTCTGGCTGACGGCCGAGGAGAACGGGAAGGACCTGTGGGTGCTGGTCGATCAGGGGTTCGTCATGAAGAAGGACTGAGATGTCGCGGGGGATTCGATTCCTGGCGGTATGGAACGGGGTGGGAGTGATCGGGATGCAGAGGCCGAGCCGGGTGCGTGGACGTGGGAGGCTGCCTGTTCTGGCTGTCTGTGTGGCATCGGCTCTGCCGCTGGCGGTTTCGTGCACGGTGGCGAAGGATCCTGTCCCGGCTGTTATTGGGTCCTGGAAGGCGCCCGTTGCTTCGATTCAGTTCCTGGAGGGCGGCAAGCTCGGCGAGGTGAGCCTGCTCCCCGCCATGTGTCGTGGAAAGAAGTCCTCGACCGTGGTGAAGTTCACCGGCACCTGGAAGTACGGGACGCTTTCCGACGCCGGACCTGGTGCGGTCGCCCAATTGGTCTCCGTCGACGGCGATCTGAGGTGCGAGCGGTTCTTTCAGTACGTCAAGCGCCAAGGTGAGGAGCGGTTGGGACTGACCGGTGTGGACGACGGTGGCGTGCCGTTCGCCGCGTTCCTTCGGCAGTAGGTCCGTTTCGAGAGCCGCCCCATCCGATGTATCGGATGGGGCGGCTCTCGCGATGGAGCATGGGCGACGCGGGGTCCGGGGGCGTCAGGGGGGTGTCAGGAGTGGGGCGGTGATCGTTGGGATGTCGTCAAGAGTGGTCGAGGTCCGGGGTGGGGTCGGGTGAGGTGGGTGGGTGCCGAGTCCTCCGTTGCCTGATGTGCCTGGTCCCACTGGTGGTTACCGCAATGCGCCTACCGGGGTGCCGCCGTACGGCGGGCCGGCGGTGCCGCAGCTGCCGGCTCTGGACGGGACGCTGGTGGTCGACTTCGCGTTGGTGGGCAAGGCCGGGGCGGATGCGGGGCGGGCGGCCGACGGCATGGCTGCCGCCTGGACGGCGCTGAGTTCCGCGGCCCTGTTCGGCGCGGCGCCCTGGGGGGATGATCCGGCGCTCGGGCAGGGCTTCGACCAGGTCTTCGCCCAGCCGCGGGACGATCTGCTGAAGGCGGTGCAGGCGCTGCCGGACACCTTGCGCAAGCTGGCCGATGCCCTCGGCGCCACTCGCAGCACGTTCGAGAAGGCCGACGAGCACGCCACGGAACTCGCCTGGACGTTCCCGGTGCCCGGTAGCGGCGGCGCGTGATGGCGGTCGACGCCCCCAACGCCTCGCTGCCGGACGGGTTGCAGAACCTGCTGATGATCCTGGTGGGGAACAAGTGGCCCACGGGGAACGAGAGTGCGCTGCGGGCCGAGGCGGATGCCTGGACCGAGGCGGCGAAGTCGATCCGTGCCTGTGTCCTGGACCTGGCGGACGCCAAGTCCCAGCTCGACCAGGGTCTGAGCGGTGCCACCAGGGACGCGTTCGACGCCTATCTGGCCAGGCTCGCCGTCGCCGACGACGCCGCGCTGCCGCTCATCGCCCAGTGCTGCGACGCCGCCGCCGACGCGCTGCACAACCTGGCGAACCAGATCGAGACCCTGCGCATCGAGATCATCGGTGCGCTGGTGGTCCTGGCCGTTCAACTGGCCATCGACGCAGCGTTGTTCCTCTTCGGCGGGGCCGAGGCGGCGCCCGTGGAGATAGCCTTCACCAGGGCCCTGGTGTGGGCCTTCCTGCGCAAGGCGCTGATCAGTGCGGTGACCCGGGTCGCCGAGTCTGTGCTGGCCCAGGTGGGCTTCGACCTGCTGGCCCAGGTGATCGAGCTGGGCCAGGGCCACCGCACGTCGATCGACGGCGGCGAGCTGGGCACGGCCGCCGTCAACGGGGCGGTGGGCGGCGCGGTCGGTGTCGGTGCCGGGTGGCTCGGCAAGGGGCTGGGCAAGGGTTTGGGCAAGGGGCTCGGGAAGGGCTTCACCTCGCTGACCGGCAAGGAGGCCGGCGCGTTCGCCAAGGGCGCGGCCGGGCTGGTCTGGAACACCGGCTACGGGGCGCTGACCGGGATGGCCGAAGGCGCGGCGCAGGATGCGGTGTTCGGGTTGTCGGGCGACTACGTCTCCGGCGCGGCCAACGGCGCGTTCGCCGGGGCGTGGGGGTGGCGGCACGGGGTGATGAACCCCGGGAACAAGTTCTCCATCTCGCCGGGCGACCACATCGAGGGCTGGCTGAACGGCCGGTTGGAGGGCCCGCGCCCACCGCGCGGCGGTACGACGGGGGACGGCACGCCAGGGGGCGGCCCGTCGGAGATCGAGCTCGTCCCGGTCGGGGACCTGCCCCATGAGCTGCCGCCGCTGCCGCCGCAGGACACGGACCTCTCGGGCCTGTTCCACGAGATGGGCCACTTCCCGGCCCCCGTCGGCGACTTCAGGCCGACGCACGGCGGCACCTCGGTTCCGCACCGCCCGCAGTCGAGGACCGTCTCCGACATCGTCCTGGAGGAGCTCAGCCCGGGCGTGCGCCAGCCCTCCTGATGGAAGATCAGGAGGGCTGGCGTCGGTGCGGGGGGCGTGGGGGCTATCGGCTGGCGGGCGGGGCGAGGGGGGCCAGGGTGCCGGGGTAGAGGTATTCCTTCGCCGGGATCGTGGTGCCGTGGGCCCAGGCGTCGAAGAAGCCCTTGAGGTCCTTGCCGGAGACCTTGGCGGCGAGGGCCTCGAACTGGGGGAAGGAGGCGTTGCCGTAGGCGTGGTCGGCGGTCCAGCGCTTGAGGGTGGCGAAGAACGTGTCGTCTCCGACGGTGCGCCGCAGGGCGTGCATCATCAGGGAGCCCTTGAAGTAGAGGGCCGAGGCGAGTTCCTTGCCCTGCCCGGGGTCGTAGAGCTTGGTGGACCAGTACTCCGGCTTGTTCCGGTTCTCCTCGACGCCGGGGGCGTAGAAGCCGGTGTCGAGGTTGCTGCCCTGGTGTTCGTCCCACAGCTGGTTGGCGTACTGGGCGACGCATTCGGCGATGCAGCCGTCGCGCCAGTCGGTGAACGAGACGCTGTCGCCGAACCACTGGTGGGTGATCTCGTGGACCGCCGCGGAGTCCCAGAAGTAGTTGGTGTAGGTGGGCCGGCTCTGGGTCTCCAGGTCCGGCGCGCCGGTGCCCGTCTCCTTGGTCCAGCTGCGGACGATGGCGCCCGCGGAGGAGAACGGGTACGGGCCGAACTTGGAGGCCAGGAAGGCGATGATCTCGGGCTGCTGGGCCTCGGTCGCCTTGGCCATGTCGTCGATCGGCACGTCCGGGCCGTAGGCGGTGATGACCGGCGTCCCGTCGGGCAGCGCCGAGCGGTGGACGGTGAACTTGTCGATGGCGACGGTGCTGAGGTAGGTCGCCATCGGCTTGTCCTCGCGCCAGCGGAAGGTCGTCGAGCCGTCCTTGCTGGTGGTCTGGCCGGGCCGGCCGTTGCCGATGGCGGTCCAGCCGTCGGGGACGGTCGCGGCGAGCGAGAAGGTGGCCTTGTCGGACGGGTGGTCGTTGGAGGGGAACCAGGAGGTCGCCGAGTGCGGCTCGCCCATCGCGTTGACGCCGCCGGACACCAGCTGGTGCCAGCCCTCGGGGTCGGGCTTGCCCGCGTACACCACCCGCACCGCGAAGGTGGCGCCGCCGGTCACCCGGCGGGCGGGCACGATGTCCAGCTTGTGCGTGCCGGAGCGGGAGAACGACTTGGCCGGGGTGCCGTTCACCGTGACGGAGGTGACCTGGAAGCCCTTGAGGTCCAGGGAGAGGCGGTCCAGCGACTGCAGGGCCCGGGCGGTGACGGTGGTGTCGCCGTTCAACTGGTCGGGGTGCGCCGGGTCGTAGGCGATCCGGACGTCGTAGTTCGCCACGTCGTAGCCGACGTTGCCGTCCTCGGGGAAGTACGGGTCCCCGATCCCGGCGGCGCCCGCGGGGAGGGCGGTCAGGGCGACGCCGAGGGCGGTGGCGGTCGCCAGCAGGACGGTGGCCTTGCGGGGGCGGATCGGTGGTGTGCGCATCTGTGCCTCCTGGGGACGGGCGGTCAGGACCGGTCGGCGGCGGGAGTGGTGGCCGGGGCGGTGGTGGCCGGAGCGGCGGGGGCGGCGGGCTTGGCGGTGGCGAACTGCCAGACCACGCCGATCATGGCGTTGGTGCTGGTCGCCTGCGTCGCGGGGTCGACGTTGGCGAGGTTGTCGCACGCGCTGTGCAGGCAGTCCGAGACTCCGCTGCTGAAGCCGGACGACGGGATGCCCGCGTCCCCGAACGGCTGGCTGTCGGAGCTGTCCAGCGGGATGTCGAAGGTGGCCAGTCCCCGGTCGGTGAACCACTTCTCGAAGGCCTGGAAGGCCGCGGTCTCGTTGTTCTTCGCGTCCTTCACCAGCAGGTACTGCTGGAGGTTCTTGCTGCCCGCCTGGTCGAGGTTGAGGTACAGGTCGATGGCCTTGCGGTCACCGGCGGACAGGTTCTTGACGTAGTCCGCCGAACCGACCATCCCCAGCTCCTCCGCCCCCCACCAGGCGAAGCGCAGGTGCCGCTCGGGCTTCAGCTTGGCCTTGGCCACCTGGAGGGCGGTGGTCAGGACGGCCGCCGAGCCGGAGCCGTTGTCGTTGATCCCCGGGCCCATCGTGACGCTGTCCAGGTGGGCGCCGGTGAGCAGCACGTGGTCGGGGTCGCCGCCCTGCCAGTCGGCGATCAGGTTGTAGCCGTCCTTGCCGTCGTGGGAGAAGCGGCGCAGCTGCGTCTGGAAGCCGGCCCGGTCCAGAGCGTGCTTCATGTAGGCCACCGACTCCGCGTACCCCTTGGTGCCGTGCGCGCGGTTGCCGCCGTTGCGGTCCGCGATCCGCTGCAGGGCCTGGAGGTGCGGCATCACCTCGGCCGCCTCGACGGTGGGCGCGGCGGGGGCGGGCCTGCGCTCGGCGGCCGTCGCCGCGACGGCGGGGACGGTGGACAGCAGCAGGGCGGCCCCGAGGACGTGGGCGGCGAGGGACACCAGACGGCGGGAGGGCATCACGCGGGAGCCTTTCGGAGGCGGGGCCGGGGGGCTTCCCCCGGCGGACTCGACCCACCCTGGTCCGTCGATGTCAGGAACTTGTCGAGAGGCTGTCGGGAACCGGTAGGGGTGCTTCCGGAGGGCGACTTACGATCATCCTCATGTGCGCACATGTCGTGGTCGCCGAGGACGATCCCAAGCAGGCCGACCTGGCCCGCCTGTACCTGGAGCGGGAAGGGCACCGCGTGGTCGTCGTCCACGACGGCCGGGCCGCGCTGGAACAGGCCCGGCGCGGCCCGGCGGACCTCCTGGTCCTCGACGTGATGATGCCCGTCATGGACGGGCTCGACGTCTGCCGCGCCCTGCGCGCCGAATCCGCCCTGCCGGTACTGATGCTGACGGCCCGCACCGCCGAGGAGGACCTGCTGCTCGGCCTCGACCTCGGCGCCGACGACTACCTCACCAAGCCGTACAGCCCGCGCGAGCTCGTCGCCCGGGTCCGGGCCCTGCTGCGCCGCGGGTCCCGGCCGCTGGCCCCGGGAGCTCCCGCGCCGCCGGCCGCGCCGCCCACCATGGCACCGCTCCCGCCGCCCGCCGCCGCGCCGCCGGCCGTGCTGACCGCCGGGGCCCTCACCATCGACCCCCTGCGCCACGAGGTCACCGCCGACGGACGGCCCGTCAGCTGTACGCCCGGCGAGTTCCGGCTGTTGCAGGTGTTGGCCGCCCAGCCCGGCCGGGTCTTCACCCGGGCCCAGCTGCTGGAGCACCTGCACGGCATCGACCGGTACATCACCACCCGGACCGTCGACACCCACGTGATGAACCTGCGCCGCAAGATCGAGCCCCAACCGCGGTGCCCCAGCCGCCTGCTGACGGTCTACGGCATCGGCTACAAGCTCGCGGAGGGGCCGCGCGGTGCGTCGTGACGCCCCGCCGCGCCGCAGCCTGCTGGTCCGGCTGCTCGCCCTCTCCGCCCTGGTCTCGCTCTGTTCGATCGCCGCGACGGCCTGGCTGACCGCCCGCACCACGACGGGCGCGATCAGACAGGAGCAGCGCCAGGTCCTCGCGGACCAGGCCCGGATCTACCACGAACTGCTCGGCTACGCCGCGACCCACCCCGACTGGACGGGTGCGGAGAGCACCGTGCGGCGGCTCGCCGCCGAGACCGGGCAGCGCATCCTGCTGACCACGCCGCGCTTCGAGCCGGTCGTCGACTCCGCGGCCGCCGCACCCGGGTCACCGCCGTCGGCCGCCACCGCACCCGGGTCACCGCCCCCGGCCGCCACCGCACCCGGGTCACCGCCCCCGGGCGCCGCCGACCGGACGGTGCTGCCCCGGACGCCCACCACCACCGTCGACCCGCTCTCCGTCGACCTCGCCATGCTGCCCGACGCCCCGGCCGACCGGATCGACGCCCGCGCCGTGGGCCCGTTCCGGCTGACGACCGCCGAGCGCGCGGCCATGGAGGAGGCCGCGCGGAGCCGGGCCGGCTGCCTGCGGTCGGAACTGGGCGTCGAGGCGACCGTCACCGACGACGCCGGCGGCCGCCCCGTGGTGAGCGTCCCCGGTGGCCGGCCGCTCGGCGTGCGCTGCGCGCCCCCGCTGGTGCTGGACGCCCCGACCCGCACCGAGAGCGCCGCCCTCGCCGACCTCACCGCGCTCGTCAACGCCTGCCTGGAGCGCCAGCAGATCCGGCCCGTGACGCTGTCCCTGGGGCTGCAGTGGGCCCCGGCCCGCGACCGGGAGCAGGAGCAGGTGATCTCCGCCTGCCTCGCCAACTCCCGCCGGCAGCAGCTCGTCCGGTACGTGGCGCCGCCCGTGCTGCTGTTCGTCGGCGCGCCCGCCGGCGCGGCGGACCAGGCCCCCGCGCTGTCGGCCCCGCACCGCGGGCGGGTCGCCGAGGTCGCCGCGCTGGTGCTGGTGGTCACCGTGGCGATCACCACGATCGTCGGCCTGCGGCTCTCCCGGCCGCTGAACGCGCTCACCCGCGCCGCCCGGCGGATGGCCGACGGGGACCTCTCCGCCCGGGTGTCCGCGACCGGCCGCGACGAGATCGCCGGACTCGCCGCCGCCTTCAACGCCATGGCGCAGCGCCGCGAACAGCTGGAGGAACTGCGCCGGGCGATGGTCGGCGACATCGCGCACGAGCTGCGCACCCCGCTCAGCAACATCCGCGGCTGGCTGGAGGCCGTCGAGGACGGCGTCGTCACCGCCGACGGCGCCCTGACGAGTTCGCTGCTGGAGGAGGCCCTGCAACTCCAGCACCTGATCGACGACCTGCGGGACCTCGCCGACGCCGACGCCGGTGAACTGGCCCTGCACCGCGAGCCCGTGGACGTCGAGGACCTGCTGGCCCAGGTCGCCACCGCGCACGGCGCCCGGGCGCAGGCGTCGGGCGTGGCCCTGGTCGTCGATACCGCCTCGACGACCAGGGCCGGGTGCGAGGTGTCCGCCGACCCGGTGCGCCTGCGCCAGCTGGTGGGCAACCTGGTCGCCAACGCCGTCCGGCACACCCCCGAGGGCGGCACGGTCACCCTGCGGACCCGCCCGGAGGCCGACGCCCTGCTGATCGAGGTCGCCGACACCGGCGGCGGCATCGCCGAGGCGGACCTGCCGTTGGTGTTCGAGCGCTTCTGGCGGGCCGACAAGTCCCGCAACCGGCAGAGCGGCGGCAGCGGTCTGGGCCTCGCCATCGTCCGCAAGCTCGCCGAGCTCCACGGCGGCGGCGTCCACGCGGCCAGCAGCCCCGGCGCGGGCTCGGTGTTCACCGTGCGCCTGCCGGCTCCGGCGGCCGCCGGGTGCGGGGGCGGAGCGGGCCGATAGCTAAATCATCGACATATGTTTGCCATTGATCTATGCTCACGGTCATGGCTAACCGTCAACTACAGGAGCCGACCCGGCTCGTGCTCACCGCGCTCGCCGATGCCCCGCGGCACGGCTACGCGATCGTCCAGGAAGTCCTGGCCATCTCCGACGGCCGGACCAAGTTGCTCACCGGCACGCTCTACACCGCGCTGGACCGGCTCCTCCAGCAGGGGCTGATCCGGATCGACCACGAGGAGGTCGTCGGTGGCCGGATGCGGCGCACCTTCGCCCTCACCGAGGACGGCCGGGACGTCCTGGGCGCGGAGACGGCGCGGCTGCGGGCCGGAGTCGTCGAGGCCGAGCGCAGGCTCGCCCTCGGGCGGGGTCCGCGCCTCGGGGCGCTCCGGCTGAGCGGCGGTGCGGCATGACCGCGCAGCAGGCCGGGGCGCTGCCCGGCAGGCTCCCGCTGATCGGCATCTACCCCGCCGCCTACCGGGCCTCGCACGGCGAGGAGATCGCCGCCGTCTTCGCCGAGTCCGTCGAGGGCGCCGACCGGCGCACCGTGCTGCGCGAGTGGGTCACCCTGGCCGCGCACGCCGCCCGGCTGCGGACCCGGCTCAGCTCCGGAGACCCCGCGGGCCGGGCGCTCGCCGGCGCCGCGCCGTACCTGCTGGCCGGCGGGGCGGCGCTGGCCTTCGTCCAGCTGCTGATGGGCCTCTTCATCAGGGAGCCGCACTCCGAACTGATGGGCCTGCACACCACGGCCGCGTCCGCGGTGGGCGTGGTGCAGACCGTCCCCTGGCTCCTCGCGCTGCTCGGCGCCGGCCTCGGGCACTGGGGCGCCGCCCGCGTCCTGGTGCTGGTCGGCGTCCTCGTCCGGATCGGCGCCGCGGTCGGCTATTTCGTCCACCCGGCCGGGGTGCTCTTCCTGTCCCTCTACCAGCTGCCCCTCTGGCTCCTGCTCGGGGTGCCGCTGCTCATCGCCCCGCCCGACGGCGTCGACCAGCGCGTCCGCGCCCGGGTCGGGACGGTCGTCGCGGCGGGTGCCATCGTGCTGCCGATGAGCGCGCTCGTCCTCGCCTGGCCCTGGCGCGAGTTGGAGGACTACTCCGAGGTCATCTTCCCGCGCAGCACCCAGATGCTGCTCGACGCGTCGTCGGCCTGGCCCGCCGTGGTGATGGCGATCGCCTTCTTCGTCCACTTCGCCGCCCGCCGGCCCGACCGGCCGCGCGCCGTCGGCGTGGCGCTGGCCGCCCTCCCCTGGGCGGTCATGCTCCCCGCGCCTTACTACTGGGCGCTGCCGCGCGACCTCGCCGACCTCGGGCGCAACCTCGCGGTCGTGGTCGGTCTGCTGGCTGTCGCCGCCACCCTCGCCGCGTTCAGCCGCACCCTGGCCGCCTCCCGGAACCCGGAGCCGGTCGAGCCGGCCTGACCGCGCAGGCGGTGCCCCGAACTGACCGCCGGTGTCGGGCCGGCCGGTCCGAGGATCCCCGAGTCCCTTCTTCCGGAAGGGGCTCGGGGATCTTTCGGCGTCGGTCCTCGGCGGTCGGGCGGTCCGTCCTCGGCGATCGGCGATCGGTACGCGGTGATCGGTGCGCGGTGGCCGGTCCTCAGCGGTCGGCGGAGAAGCCGTTGATGACGCTCAGGGCGCTCAGGGTGCTCAGGGCGCCGAAGCCGCCGTCCGCGCAGACCGGTTGGAGCTGGACGTCGCCGACGATCTGGAAGAGCTTCTCGGCCGGGTCGGCGGCCGTGGGGTTGCAGACGGGCTGGCCGACGCAGTGGTGGATGGCGGCCACGCCGGCGCCGGTGACGGCGGGGGAGGCGGTGGTGCAGAAGGTCACCACGCCGATCTTCGCGGGGTTCGGCCCGTCGGGGTCGTGCGGCTCCCACGTGCCGGAGGTGGTGGAGTCGGCGACGTTGCCGCCGCACTGCCCCGCGGCGGCGGGTGCGGCGGGCGGCGGTCCGGGATGCGCCGGCGCGGTGCGCGGGAGGGCGCACGGGGCGCGGGAGCCGCGACTGGGGAAGCGCTGTGCACCGCTTGACCGGGGGGCGCCGGGGAGGGCGAGGGGCGCCGGGGAAGGGGCGCCGGGGGCGCCCTGGGAGAGGGGCGCCGGGGAAGGCGGGGCGGATCAGGTGGTCGAGCCTCTTCGGAGGTGCTGGAGGCAGTCGGCGATCTCGGCGGGGGTGGAGGGGCCGAGGGCGTCGGCGAGGCGGCCGTGGTGGAGGAAGACGACGCTGTCCGCGCACGCGGCGGCTTCCGGGTCGGTGGTGACGAGGACCGCCGTGAGGTCGAGGGCGCGGACCGCGCGGCGGAGTGAGGCGCCGATGGCGCGGGCGAGTTCGGGCGAGTCGTCGTGGCCGGGGGTGTCGACCAACAGCAGGCGCGGTGAGCCGGCCAGCAGCCGGGCCAGCATGGCGTTGTGCTGCTGGACCCGGCCCAGCCTCCGGAGCGGCCGCCGCCAGAGCCACAGTCGGGTGACCCGGCTGATCTGCCAGGCCTGGCGGCGGCCGAGTGCGGAAACACCCGGGTCGACGAATTCACGAACCGTCACATTCGGGTGGACTGGCTCGTGTTGGCCCCAGAGCGCACCGACGGAACCCCGTCCACCGTCGGCCCAGTGGACCGTTCCGGTGGACGGGGTGGTGACGCCGGCCATGCACTCCAGGAGTGCTGTGGTGCTGGCGCGTTCGTCTCCCATGACGGCACAGAAGCGGCCTTTTCGTACGCCGAGTGAGAACTCGCGCAGGACCGCTGTGGGACCGTTCGTGCCCGGGTGGATTTTCGACACGTTTTCCAGCGTGACGGCACAGTCTGGGGCGGCTTCCCGCTCAGCTGGTCCACCTCCCATCATGAATCCGCTCCCAGGCTTCCGTAAATGATGCGTGCGGCGACAAGGCATCGTGCGTGCATGCCCAGAACCTACTCGCTCGTAATGGGTTTAGGCCATGCTGCCCGCATCCGTATGTATGGTGCACTTTCCTAGACCATCCGTGTCGGATCCAGATCGCTCCTCGGGGCGTGTTGCGGGTTCGTTACTTCGGGAATCGTCGGTATAGGGCGAATTGTCAGACGAGTGGATCCCCACGAAGAAGCGCCCCGCCCAGGGGGGTCAGGGTGTGGTGCACTTTGTTGAGCGAGCGCAGGGTGGTGATAAGGCCGGCCGCCCGCAGGACGGCGGTGTGCTGGCTCGCGGCGGCGGTGGAGATGCCCACCAGCTCGCCGACCTCGGTGGTGGTGCAGGTGGTCGTCAGCACCTGGAGGACGGCCGCCCGGGTGCGCCCCAGCAGGGCGCCCAGGGCCTGGTCGCCGTCGGGCGCCGGGTCCCACAGGTTCTCCCGGTCGCGCGGGACGGGGATCGGGTAGAGCAGCAGCAGGGGCCGGTCGCCCTGCTGTTCGACCAGGATCGGCGACCGGGAGAACAGGAACAGCGACGGCGCTATCTCCAGGCCGGTCGACTCCAGTTTGATGTCGTGCCCCGTCCCGGGGACCTCCAGCACCGGGGGGCGCCAGCGGATCGCCGGGTGCAGGGTGCTGAGCAACTGGTCGACGCCGCCGCTCATCATGATCTGGGCCCGGGCGTTCCGGTCGACTTCGAGCAGGGTCGACACCTGGTTCCAGTACGGCTCCACGGCGATCCGGTGGAATGTCTCCAGATCGCGCAGGACCCGCGGTCGGAATTCGTTCCCGGATCCGGCCGTGGAGGAGTTTTCGAGAATTCGGTAGAGATCCGGGAAAGGGCGGACGGTGCGGGCGAGTTCGGCCAGCGCCCGGCCGTCCCGTTCACCCGCGACCCGGCGTCGCCAGGAATGGAAGACGGGGCCTCCGCCGCCCGTCGCGAAGGTTTCGAGGGCGCACAGCGCCTCTCTCATCGGATCCAGATGGGCGGCCGACGATACTTTGGCCAGGCTCGCCGGACTGAAGAATATGCGTCGCATTGCTGTTTTCCCCCTTGAAGTTCCGATGCTGTCGCGATCGGAGGTCATCGGTCTCAGGCCGGCATCGCTGCCGCTTCGATCACGCCCTCGGTCGCACAGTTCGGTCCGTCGGGGAGAATGGGGTAGAAGAGCGTCGGTCCGTCGGCAATGGTGTGGTCGTCCACCAGGACCGGGGAATCGGGTGCCAGGAAGTAGGACGGCGCAATGGTCAGCCCGACCTCCTCCAGTTGCACGTCCTCGTTCTGTCCGGGTATCTCCAGCGAGCAGGTGGAGAGCCGGACGGTCGGGTGAAGAGTGCTCAGCAGGCTGCGGGCGCCGCAGTCCTGGAGGATTTCCAGCCGCTTCTTCCGGTCGCTCTGAACGGTGAGGGAGATCACGTCCCAGTGCGGGGCGACCATGATGCGGTAGAAGGACTCCAGGTCCCGGAGCAGGCGCAGGTCGGCGCCGTTCCCGGAGTGCCGGGCGCGCCGGACCATGGTGTCCATGTCGGGGAACGGGCGGATGGTCCGGGCGAGTTCGACGAGCCGCTGGGTGGAGCCGAGCCGGTGGGTGGGACCCAGCCGGCGGGCCGGCCCGACGGGACGGGTTTTATGCCATCGGAGCCGGCGTTTCGCCTGGCGGTGCCGGGAAGAGAGCAGGTCCAGGGCGAAGAGTGATTCGCTGACCCAGTCCGGGGTCGGCATGATACGCGTTCTCAACAGGCTTGCCGACGTGAAGTGCAGACGTGGCACGAGTCCCCCATGAATGCCGTTGATGTAGGCGGGTCGGGAGCCGGGATCCACGGTGAGGTGGATGGTCGATCGTGCGTGACCGCAAGTTCGACATGGCCATGCCCGTTCCCGTACCGACTACGCTACGTGGCGCTTTAGGGGGGTGACAGTCGAGTCTTCGCCAGTTCGAAGGTGCAGTTCTCTGCACCTGATCCGGATAGCGGACTCGACTCGGTTCGACCGCCCCCTGACGGGTCGTGCGACCCGTGGGGCGGGTGGGGTGAGAGGGGTCTGTGGGGCCGGAGTCGCGCCGGACGTGGGTCCGCGCTCTCGGCCTACCTGCCAAGAGCGCGGAAGTTCCTCAGGCGCGGATTCGATCTGCTCGTCAGATCGTGATAAGCACGTTGATCAGAACACCAACGGCGACCACCGCGAGGACGACCCAGGGCCACATCGGGCGTTCCTTAGTGGGCTTCCAGCCGCTCGAATCGGGCATGACTGCTCCTGGCTTGTATTGGTACGGGGAGATTTACGGCCGGGCCCCCCGGAAGACGGGGGACCCAACGAGGGGCCCGGCCAAGGGAATCGGTGGGGGAACTGTTAGCGCCCTGTTCACCGATTCCGGTCTGTGGTCACCGTGCGCTCGCTGGGAGCCTCAACGGTGACGCTGGTTCGGAAGCCCAGTCATCACGGGTAGTCGTGGTGGTCGAGGCAGGTCTGGCGCAGTTCCTTGATGCGGTCGTTCTGCTCACCGATGTATCCGACCACGGTGCGCACCGCACCCTTCTCGCGGATGTCGGCGTTGCGCATCTTGTCGGCGGTCGACTGGATCGCATTGCGGAGCTTGTCGTCCCCGGCCTGCTTGGCCAGCCCGTCGAGCTCGTCGGCCCGTGCCCGCATCTTCTTGCGGGCCTCCTCCACGTTGTCCGGGAACGGATCGGTGAAGGTCTTGCCGAAGATCTTCGCGCACAGCTCGATCCGGTCGGCGGCCTTGGTACTGACCTGGCAGGCGGACGTTCCGGCGCCGACCAGGAGGACGGCGGCCAGGGTCAGCACGACCGTCCTGCTCCGCCGGTGTCCGGGTTCGGCCCCGTGGCTCCTGCGCATCGGGTACATGCTTCCTCCCTGGGTCCCGTGGGATCCGATGATCTTCTGCCCGTCGTCCCGGCGTTGGTTCCGCCTTCGATGACTCCATCCTGAACCCGGGCGCCGCCGATTTCATGGGGGCTTACTTCCGATCCGAGGTGCAGTTCTCTGCACCTTTCTTCGTGCACGTGATCGCCTGTGCTGGGCGTTTTCGCACCGGCTTAAAGACGTGGTGGGCGGCGGGTGGCGCCATGGAGGCTGAGGTCCGTACGGCCGGGACGGCATGCGGTGGCCGGGGTTCCGCCCCGAGGCCGTAGTGCACGGACAGCGCAGGGGAGAGAGGGACGACGATGGGCCCAGCACGGACACTCGCGGAGAAGCTGTGGGAGCGCCACGTCGTGGCGTCCCGGCCCGGCGGACCGGACCTCCTCTACATCGACCTCCACCTCACCCACGAGGCCACCTCCCCGCAGGCCTTCGACGGGCTGCGGCTGGCCGGCCGCAGCGTCCGGCGGCCGGGGCTGACCCTGGCGCTGGAGGACCACAACGTCGCCACCACGGCGACCGCGGTGCTCGACCCGGTCAGCCTGGTCCAACTGGACACGCTGCGCCGCAACTGCGCCGAACAGGGCGTCGAGCTCTACTCGGTCGGCCACCGGCGGCAAGGGATCGTGCACGTCGTCGGGCCCGAACTCGGCCTGGTGCAGCCCGGCATGACGATCGTCTGCGGGGACAGCCACACCGCCACGCACGGCGCGTTCGGCGCGCTCGCCTTCGGCATCGGCACCAGCGACGTGGAGCACGTCCTGGCCACCCAGTGCCTGGAGATCGGCCGGCCGCGCACCCTGGCCGTCGAGTTCACCGGCCAACTCCCCCCGGAGGTCGGGGCGAAGGAGATGATCCTCGCGCTGATCGCCCGGATCGGGGCCAACGGGGCGCAGGGCCACCTCATCGAGTACCGGGGCGACGCGGTGCGCGGGCTCTCCATGGAGGCCCGGATGACGCTCTGCAACATGAGCATCGAGGCCGGCGCCCGGGCCGGGATCGTCGCACCCGACGAGACCACCCTGGAGTACCTGCGCGGCCGTCCGCACGCCCCCGCCGGGGCGGACTGGGACGCCGCCGTCGCCGACTGGTCGACCCTGGCCACCGACCCCGGCGCCGTGTTCGACCGGACGGTCGTGCTCGACGTGGGCGGGCTCACCCCGCTCGTCACCTGGGGCACCAACCCCGCCCAGACCGTGCCGCTCGCCGCCGCCGTGCCCGACCCGCAGACCTTCGCCGACCCGCTCGAACGCGCCTCCGCGCAGAAGGCGTTGGCCTACATGGGCCTGCGGCCCGGAACCTCGATGCGGGACCTCGCGATCGACGTCGTCTTCGTCGGCTCCTGCACCAACGGCCGGATCGAGGACCTCCGCTCCGCGGCCGGGGTGCTGCGCGGGCGCACCGTCGCCGCCGGCACCCGGATGCTGGTCGTCCCCGGCTCGATGCAGGTGCGGGCCGAGGCCGAGGCGGAGGGACTGCACGAGGTCTTCGCGGCCGCCGGCGCCGAGTGGCGGCTACCCGGCTGCTCGATGTGCCTGGGGATGAACACCGACCGTCTTGAGGGTGTCGAGCGCTGCGCCTCCACCTCGAACCGTAACTTCGAAGGCCGCCAAGGGGCGCGGGCCCGCACCCACCTGGTGTCGCCCGCGGTCGCCGCCGCGACGGCGGTGGCCGGGCGGCTCGCGGCCCCGGCCGACCTGGCCTGACAGCGCCGGCCCGGCCGGAGAGAGGACAGCTGAGTATGGAACCCTTCGTCGAACACCACGGTCGCGCGGTCGCCCTGCGCCGCGACGACGTCGACACCGACCAGATCCTGCCCGCGGAGTTCTGCAAGCGGGTCACCAAGAGCGGCTACGAGGACGCGCTGTTCGCCCGCTGGCGCGCCGAGGACGGCTTCGTCCTGGAGCAGCCGCGCCACGCGGGCGCGACGGTCCTGCTGGCCGGCCGGGACTTCGGCATCGGCAGCTCCCGCGAGCACGCCGTCTGGGCGCTGCGCGACTGGGGGTTCCGCGCCGTCGTCGCCACCGGCTTCGGCGACATCTTCCGCCGCAACGCCCTCAACAACGGGCTCGTCCCGGTCGACCTGCCGACGCCCGTGGTCGAGGAGCTGATGGACCTCGCGGAGTCCGCCGAGGGCCTGCGGCTCACCGTGGACCTGCGGGCCGGCCT
Source organism: Kitasatospora sp. NPDC058478 (assembly GCF_042720345.1). Taxonomy (NCBI): domain Bacteria; kingdom Bacillati; phylum Actinomycetota; class Actinomycetes; order Kitasatosporales; family Streptomycetaceae; genus Kitasatospora; species Kitasatospora sp. NPDC058478. Next base: position 17,750 of record NZ_JBHXML010000015.1, read on the forward strand.
GCTGCGCCGGCCGGGCGGCGAGCACCCGTTCACGGTCGACGCGCGGGCCCGGGCCCGGCTGCTCGAAGGGCAGGACGTGATCGCGGAGACCCTGCTCAGGACCGGGGACATCGAGGCGTACGAGGCGGGCCGCCCGTCCTGGCTGCCCGAGATCCCGCGCGGCGCCTTCGACCTGGCCGAACAGCGGCTCCAGGGCGAAGCGCCGCTCCAGACCGAACAGCGGCTGCGGACCGACGCCGCGGGAGTGAGCCGATGAGCGCCACCACGCACCATGACACCCCGGCCCGCCGCGCCCTGGGCGCCGAGCGGGTCGCCGGACTGCCCGGCGGGGGGCTGGCCGCGCTGCTGCTGGAGGGGCTGCCGCCGGACACCGTCGACCTCGCCGTCGGCACCCCGGCCTACCCCGACACGCCGCCCGGGCTGGTCGAGGCGGCGGTGGCCGCGCTGCGGGCCGGCGTCCACCAGTACCAGGACCCGGCCGGGCTGGCGCTGCTGCGCGAGCGGATCGCCGCGGCCCTGCCCGGCGCCCCGGACCCGGGCTCCGAGATCACCGTCACCGTCGGCGGCAGCGAGGGGCTGGCCGTCGCCCTGCTCTCGTTCGTCGACCCCGGCGACGAGGTGATCGTGTTCGAGCCCTTCTACGAGAACTTCCTCAGCGCCATCGCCCTCACCGGCGCCCGCCCGCGCCCGGTCCGGCTGCGGGAGCCCGACTGGAGCGTCGACCCGGACGAGCTGGCCGCGGCCTTCGGACCGCGCACCCGCGCCGTCATCGTGAACAGCCCGGCCAACCCGACCGGCGTCGTCCTGGAGCGCGGCACCCTCGACCTGCTCGCCGAACTGTGCCGGCGCTGGGGCACCGTGGTGATCTCGGACGAGGTGTACGCCGGGTACGTCTACGAGTCGGCCGGCTACCGCTCGGTCGCCGAGATCGAGGGCCTGGCCGACCGGTCCGTGGTGGTCGGCAGCCTCTCCAAGAGCCATGCGATCAGCGGCTGGCGGCTCGGCTTCCTGCGCGCGGCGCCGGAGCTCACCGCCCTGCTGCGCAAGGTGCACGTGGCCACCACCGGCGGCGCGGCGGCCGCGCTCCAGCACGCCGCCGCCAACGCGGACCTGCTGCTGCCGGAGCGCTGGGACCACGCGGCGGGGATGCGCGAGCGGCGCGACCGGACGGTGGCCCTGCTGCGGGACGCCGGCTTCGACTTCACGCCCCCGGCCGGCGGCTGCTACGTGCTGGCCCGGATCGACGGGCTGACCGACGAGCCCAGTCCGCGCTTCGTCCGCACGCTGCTCGCCGAGACCGGTGTGCTGGTGGCGCCGGGCACCTCGTTCTTCGTCGATCCGGCCGATGGCGAGCGCTACGTCCGGATCGCCTTCAACCGTCCACTCCAGACCCTCGACACCGCTGCCGAGCGGCTTCGCGCCCGCAGCCCGCAGAAGGGAGTCACTCCGTGACAACCGCCATCAGCATCTCGACCGAAGCGCGGCACGACGGACTGGTCCTCGGGATCACCGCCGAGACCGCGGGGAACCGGCTGGTCGACCTCGGCAAGGAGCAGGGGGAGTTCATCCGCCGGCGGATCACCGAGCACGGCGCGGTCGTGCTCAGCGGCTTCGACTGGCAGGAGTGGCCGGAGCTGGACACCTTCGTCAACGCCGTCGTCGGCCGGCCGCTCGACTACACCGAGCGCTCCTCGCCGCGCACCGAGCTGCACCCCGGGGTGTTCACGGCCACCGACCACCCGGCGACCGAGGAGATCTTCCTCCACACCGAGCAGTCGTACAACCTGAACGTCCCGCGCTACCTGTTCTTCTTCTGCCGCCAGGAGTCGCCGGACGGCGGCGCCAGCCTGCTGGCCGACTGCCGCGCCCTGCACGCCGGGCTGCCCCGGGAGACCGCCGAGCGGTTCGAGCGCGAGGGCTACCTGCTCGTCCGCAACTTCCGCCCCGGCCTGGGCCTTTCCTGGCAGGAGGCGTTCGGCACCAGCGACCCGGACGAGGTCAAGGCCTACTGCGACGCCAACAGCATCGAGCTGGAGTGGCTGGAGCGAAACCACCTGAGGACGCGTCAGCTCCGCTGGGCCGTCGCCACCCACCCGGAGACCGGTGTCCGCTCCTGGTTCAACCACCTGACCTTCTTCCACGCCCGCACCCTGCGCGAGGACGTCGCCGACTTCCTGCTGGAGGAGTACGGCCCGTGGGGGATGCCCACCAACACCTTCTACGCGGACGGCAGCGAGATCCCGGACGAGGTCGTCCGGCAGCTCCAGGCCGCGTACCGGGCGCAGCAGATCGACGTCAACGTGCACACCGGTGAGGTCCTGATCGTGGACAACATCAGCGTGGCGCACGGGCGGGCCCCCTTCGTGCCGCCGCGTGACCTGTTCGTCAGCATGGCCGGGGCGCACGCGTGGTCCGAACTCCGCCCGGTGGAGCGGACGTCGGCGCCCGCGGTGGCGCTGCCGACCCCGCCGCAGTGACCTCGGGCAGTACGACGGCCGATGCCGCCGTGGCCGCGGAGCCGGGCCCGCCGCCGCTGTCCCGCAACCGCGAGTACAACGTGCTGTGGACCGCGAACATGGTCTCCCAGCTGGGGGCGCAGGGCACGCTGATCGCGTACCCGCTGCTGGTGCTCGGGCTCGGCGGCTCCGCCTTCGAGGCCTCGCTGGCCGAGTTCGCGATCGCCGGGTCGCGGGCGCTCGCGGCGCTGCCCTCGGGGGCGCTGGCCGACCGGGTCAGCCGCAAGACGCTGATGCTGGTCTCGGAGTTCGGGCGGGCCGCGGCGCTGGGCGTGCTCGCGCTGCTGGTGGCGATCGGGCACGCGCCGCTGGCGGCCATCGTGGTGGTGGCGGTGGTCGAAGGGGTGTGCACCTCGCTGTTCGGCACCGCCGACCAGGCGCTGCTGCCGAGCGTCGTGCCGTCCTCGCAACTCGCCGACGCCGTGACCCGCAACACCGCCCGCTACTACCTCGCGACCATCGTGGGCCCGGGGATCGGCGGATTCCTGTACGGCGTCCAGCGGTTGCTGCCGTTCGTCGCCCAGGCGGTGACCTCGGCGATCGCCTTCGTCACGCTGCTGTTCCTGCGGCTGCCGGCGCCGCCGCCCGCACCGGCGTCGTCGCCCGAGGGCGAGGGCGAGGGTGCGGACCGGCCCGAGGGGACGTTGCAGGCGATGGCGTCGGGGCTGCGCTGGCTGCGCGGCAACCCGGCGGTGCGGGCCACCGTGCTGTTCGGCACCGCCTTCAACCTGGTGTTCAGCGGCCTGCTGATCGCCGTGGTGGTGATGGCCCAGCAGGACGGGCGGTCCGGTGCCGAGATCGGCGCCATCGGCGCCCTGGTCGGCGCGGGCGGCGTGTCGGGTGCGCTGGCGGCCGGGCGGCTGCGCCGCTCGCTCTCGCCGTTCACGGCGCTCATGGTGCTGACCTGGGCCACCGCCGTGCTGGTGCCGCTGCTCGCGGTGGTGCCGACCGGCTGGCCGTCCGGGCTGGTGCTGGGCGCGGCCGCGTTCCTCGCCCCCACCGCCACCGCCCTGGTGGCGGGTCATCAGATGATGGTCACCCCCGATGAGATGCGCGGCCGGCTGGCCGGTCTGATCGGGGTCTCGATGGGCGCCGGCGCGGCGCTCGGCCCGCTGCTGTGCGGGCTGCTGCTGGAGACGGTGCACGCCGTGCCCACCGTCCTGAGCTGTGCGGCGGCGTTCCTGCTGATCGCACTCGGCGTGGCCGTCACCCCCGCGGTCCGCGCCTTCCCCGCCCTGCCCGACAACCGGGAGCACCCGTCCGGGAGTTGAGGAGGGGGACGCGGAGAGGGGCGGCGCCCGACCGGCGCCGCCCCTCTCCGCGTGTCTTGCTTCGGGCGTTCAGGCCCGCAGGTAGGTGAGCACGGCGAGCACCCGGCGGTGGCCGCTGTCCGGCGTGGGCATGTTCAGCTTGGCGAAGATGTTGCCGATGTGCTTGTTCACCGAACTCTCCGCGATGAACAGCATCTCGGCGATGGTGCCGTTGTTACGCCCCTCCGCCATCAGCGCCAGGACCTCGCGCTCGCGCTGGGTCAGCGAGGACAGCGGGTCGTCGCCGGCCCGGCGGACCATCAGCTGCGAGATGACCTCCGGGTCCATCGCGGTGCCGCCGTCGGCGACCCGCTCCAGCGCGAGCAGGAACTCCTCGGCGCGCCCCACCCGGTCCTTCAGCAGGTAGCCGACCCCGGAGGCGCTCTGCGCCAGCAGCTCCGTCGCGTACGCCCGTTCGACGTACTGCGAGAGCACCAGGACGGGCAGGTTGGGCAGTTGCTTGCGGGCCTCGACGACGGCCCGCAGGCCCTCGTCGCGGAACGTCGGCGGCAGCCGGACGTCCACCACGGCGACGTCCGGGCGGTGTTCGAGCAGCGCGGGCAGCAGGTCGTCCCCGTTGTCCACGGTGACGCACACCTCGTGCCCCTCGCTGTTCAGCAGCAGTACCAGCCCCTCACGGAGCAGGGCGTTGTCTTCGGCGATCAGGATCCGCATGGAATCTCCACCTTCAGTACGGTCGGGCCCCCGGGCGGGCTGAACAGATCGGTGGTCCCGTCGAAGGCGGCGACCCGGCGCCGGAGTCCGAGGATGCCGCTCCCCGTGCCCTCGGTGGCGCCGCCCTTGCCGTCGTCCTCGACCCTGATCGAGATGGCGTCCGACGCGATCCGCAGCCACACCAGCGCGCTGCGCGCCCCGCTGTGCTTCGTGATGTTGGTGAGCGCCTCGGAGATCACGAAGTAGGCCGCGGCCTCGGCGGCGGCGGGCGCGCGGGGCGCCGCGCCGGCCGACTCGTCGATGTCTATCCGGGTCGGGACCCCGCACAGCGCGGTGAGCGCCCGGACGGCGTCGGTCAGCCCGCGGTCGGCGAGCACCGGCGGGTAGATGCCGCGGACGAGGTGGCGCAGCGACTCCAGCGCCTGCTCGGCGAGGTTCTGGGCCGCGTCCACCATCTCCGGGACCTGCTCGGGCCGTTGGCCGAGCGCGCGCTTGATCATGCCGAGCCGCAGCGAGACGGCGACGATGCCGGCCTGCGCCCCGTCGTGCAGGTCGCGTTCGATCCGGCGCAGTTCGGCGTCGTGCGCGTCGAGCGCCTCGGCGCGGGTCACCGAGAGTTCGCGGACCCGCTGCGCGAGCGCGACCCGGGGGCGGGCGGTCAGCAGCCGGCGGGACATCCGGGCGTGCACGAGGGCCAGCCCGCGCATCGCGGCCATCGCCACCACGGCGTAGCCGACGCCGATGAACACCGCGACGAAGGACTTCAGCCACGAGTCGACGTTCATCAGGATGATCGAGTTGCGCTCGCCCGACGCGAGCTTCCACCACACCGGTGCGGACAGCCAGTTGAAGGCGTTGCCGCAGATGCTCAGGGCGAAGATGCACAGGGCCGAGCCGACGACGCCGTGGGTGATCACCCAGACCAGGTCCTTGCGGACGGCCGGGTCGCGCAGGGAGGGCTTGCGGGGGCCGGTGCGGCCGGGCTCCAGGTCGCGGTAGGGCGTGCGGACCTCGGTCTCCAGCAGCCGGCCGACCCACCGGCGGTGGACCTCCGCGTACCTGCGCAGCACCCGCAGTGTCCTGGGCAGCAGCAGGAAGCCCGTTCCGACCAGGCAGAGCGCGAAGATGATGGCGATCAGGTAGAACAGCAGCAGCCCGGCGAGTCCGGTCATCAGGCAGAGCAGGACGTAGCCCGCGGCCGGAGGGAAACGGATCACCGTCTGGCGGACCCACTGCTCGGGTTGTAAGCGTCGCAACTCGGCAATGCTGGGGGCGCGCACGGCTCCTAAAACCCTCCGAGTCGTCATCCCGATCACCCTACCACCGTCCCAAATGCGGCGGTGGGTGGCACTTTTCTGCACCATCGACTCTCCAGTTCGTGCCCTGGTTCCGCACCTGCTCCAGGACTTACCTTCGTGAACGTCAAGTAGTGCGTGCGAGTGGTGGAGGCCGGAAGTGAGCAGAAAGGGACGCGGAGCGCGGACGGAGGAGTTCCAGAGCGCGGCCGCGGAGGAGGAGTACGCGGCGCCGCCGCGGCCGGACGGCAGTGCCGCTCTGGACGCCCACTGGGTCGTCCGCCTCGACGGGGTCCGGAAGACGTACGGCAAGGGCGCCGGGGCCGTGCACGCGCTGCGCGATCTGTCCCTCGCCTTCGCCCGGGGCACCTTCACCGCGGTGATGGGTCCGTCCGGGGCGGGCAAGAGCACCTTCCTGCACTGCGCCGCCGGGCTGGACCGCCCGGACGCCGGCTCGGTGGTGCTCGGCGGTACCGAGCTGGCGCAGCTGAGCGAGGTCGATCTGACCATCATGCGCCGGGAGCGGGTCGGCTTCATCTTCCAGGCGTACAACCTGATGGCGGCGTTGACCGTCGCGGACAACATCACCCTGCCGCTGATGCTGGCCGGTCGCCAGCCGGACCACCAGTGGTTGCAGCAGGTCGTGACGCAGGTGGGTCTCGCCGACCGGATGAGCCACCGGCCCTCGGAGCTGTCCGGCGGCCAGCAGCAGCGGGTGGCCATCGCCCGGGCGCTGGCGGCGCGGCCCGAGGTGGTCTTCGCGGACGAGCCGACCGGGGCGCTGGACACCCGCACCGCCAAGCAGGTGCTGACGCTGCTGCGCGAGGTCGTGGACAGCCTCGGGCAGACGGTGATCATGGTGACCCACGACCCGATCGCCGCCTCCTACGCGCACCGCGTGGTGTTCCTCGCGGACGGGAGCTACGCGGAGGAGATGACGCACCCCACTCCGGACCGGGTGGCCGAGCGCATGACCCGGCTGGGGGAGTGGTGAGACGTGTTCAGGCTCGTCGTACAGACCGTCAAGGAGCGTAAGGCCGGGTTCGTCGGGGCGTTCGTCGCCCTGTTCGGCGCGTCCGTGCTCGTCACGGCCTTCGGAATCATCCTCCAGTCCGGCATCGGCAACGGGGTGCCGGTCCAGCGCTACTCCGGCGCTGCGGTCGTGGTCGGCGGTCAGAAGCACTTCACGGTCCACGAGGCCAAGAAGAGCAAGTCCAAGGACCTCAAGGACGCCGTCGGCGTCCCGATCGACCTGGTCGACAAGGTCGCCAGGACCGAGGGCGTCGACAAGGCCGTCCCGGTGCTCACCTTCCCCGCGCAGGTCGTCTCCAACGACGGCGAGGAGCTGGTCAAGGGCGCCGACGACCGGACGTCCAACGGCACCAACTGGGGCGCGGCCGCGCTCGGCCCGTACGACCGCAACGGCGACGAGCCGAAGCGCGCCGGCGAGGTGGTGCTGGAGAAGTCCGTCGCCGACCACCGCAAGGTGAAGGTGGGCGACAGCGTCAAGATCGCCTCCACCCGGGACGCCAGCTCGTACAAGATCGTCGGCATCGTCACCTACAAGGGCGGCGGCGGGGCGCTGCGCACCCCGCCGGTGTTCTTCTCCGACGACGAGGCGCGCACCCTGTTCGGCCGCACCGACCAGGTCAGCGCCATCGGCGTGCTGGCGCCCAAGGACACCAACGCCGGCAAGCTCGGCGACCGGATCGACAAGGCGCTCAAGGGCTCCGCGATCGACGTCTACACCGGTGACGGGCGCAGCAGCGTCGAGAACCCGGACGTCGCCTCGGCCCGGGGCAGCCTGAAGGAGCTGGCGGGCTCGCTCGGCGGCACCGTCGTGCTGATCACCATGATGGTGGTGGGCAGCACCCTGGCGCTCAGCGTGCACCAGCGCCGGCGCGAGCTGGCGCTGCTGCGCGCGGTCGGCGCGACGCCCAAGCAGATCCACAAGATGATCTCGGGCGAGGCCCTGGTGATCTCGCTGGTGGCCTCGATCCTGGGCTGCTTCCCCGGCATGCTGGCCGCCGGGGTGCTGCGCGGGGCGCTCGGGGCGATCGGCATCCTGCCGGACGACTTCGAGTTCTCCTACGGCCCGATCCCGGCGATCGCCGCGGTCGGCATCGGCGTGATCGCCGCGCAGGTGGCGGCGTTCGCGGTGGCCCGCCGGGTGGTGTCGATCCGGCCGGTGGAGGCGCTCAGCGAGGCCCAGACCGAGCAGCCGGGCATCGGCGGCGCCCGGGTGGCCATCGGGATCCTGCTGTTCGTCCTCGGCTTCTGCGCGTCGCTGCTGCCGCTGTTCTTCGGCAGCATCTTCGCGGTGGCCGCGGCCGGCAGCGGCGGTCTGATCATGGTGATCGCGATCCTCATGCTGGCCCCGCCGGTGGTGGCGAAGGCGACCAGGCTGATGGCCGCGCCGTTCCAGCGGCGGTTCGGGACCCTCGGGTTCCTGGCCGTGGCCAACACCCGGGCCAACGCCCGGCGGCTGGCGGCCGGTATCGGCCCGCTGATCCTGGCGATCGGCTTCGCCTCGGTGCAGCTGTTCATCCCGACCACCACGTCGGGTGCGGCCGAGGCGCAGGCCCAGGCGGGCGTCGTCGCCGACTACACGGTGACCAGCGATTCCGGCGGCCTGCCGGTCACCGCGCCGAAGTTCATCGCCGGCCTGGACGGGGTGGACGCCGCGGCCGGGACGGTGCGGGTCGACCTGTTCGCCTCGACGAAGATGCTCGGCTCGCCGGAGATCTTCGACTACAAGGCGCAGGGGCTGACCCCGGGCAACCTGAGCCGGGTCGTCGACCTGGACGTCTCCGAGGGCTCCCTGGACAACCTGTCCACGGACACGGTGGCGATCAGCAGCGGGGCTTCGGCCACGCTCGGCGCGAACGTCGGCGGCCAGATCAAGGTGCACATGCCCGACGGGCAGACGCTGGAGCCGAAGGTGATCGCCGTGTACAAGCGCGGCCTGGGCTTCGGCGACATCACCCTGTCCTACGACACCGTGCTCCAGCACAGTTCGCGCCGGATGTACGACTCGGTGCTGGTGCGGGCCAAGGACGGCGTCGACAAGAAGAAGGTGATCGGGGAGCTCACCGGGCTCAACGACCGCTACCCCGGGGTGCACGTCCAGGACAAGGGCGGCCTGTCCGCCGCCCAGGAGAAGGCCGGCACGGCCAACCTGTTCGGCAGCGCGCTGCCGCTGGTCCTGGTCTTCGGGTACATCGCGGTGGCCGTTGCCAACACCCTGGTGATGACCACGCTGTCCAGAGCACGGGAGTTCGCGCTGCTGCGGCTGGTGGGCGCGACCCCCGAACAGGTCATGCGGATGATGCGCACCGAGACGTTGATGCTGATCCTGATCGCGGTGGTGGTCGGCAGCCTCGTGCCCATCGTGCCGTTGATGACGGTGAGCATGGGCCTGACCGGGTCCCTGGTTCCGCACATTCCGCCGCTGCTCTACCTGGCGATCGTGGCGGCGACCTCGGCCCTGGCCGCGGCGGCCGTTCTGGTGCCGACCAAGCTCGCCCTGCGCGCCCGCCCGGTGGAGGCCATCGGACTGCGCGAGTAGCTCCGCCCCCACCATTGCCACACCGACCCGCCGATGGGGTCCGCGACCGCGGACCCCATCGGCGTTTTCGGGTTTCCGGGCAGGTCGAACGGCGTTTCGCAGTGCGGCAACCAGGGTCATTCGGCTGCCGCTTAACGACCCTGACCGGCCCCGCCGCCCGGTGTTAGCCTGCATTCACCAGAGCGAATTCCCCTTTTGCGTAATCCCCGTACCGACGAGCCGTGGACGGAACACGGCCGAACGGGGCTGTTGTGCTGCGCCTTTTTCGGATTCCGGTGAATGCGGTGGGTGGGTTTTAGTGAATTCACAGTCATGGCGTGAAAAGGCCGGACGGCTCGCGCGCGAACACGGTGTGCGCTCCCTCCGGTGCGCGTTCTACGACGCCGGCGAACTCCACGTCGCCGAGGCGGGTGCGGAGCCCGGGCCGGCGCCCGCCGCGCCGTTCGCCTCGCTCACCAAGCTCTTCACCGCGACGCTGGCCATGCAGCTGGCCTTCGACGGCGACCTCGACCTGGACCTGCCGGTCGGCGAGTACCTGAACGAACCACCCTTCGCCGAGCTGGGACTGACGACCCGCCACCTGCTCAGCCACTCCTCCGGGCTGGTCTGCGACGGCCCCGGCGACGGCGGGCTGCGGGCCGCCGTCGCGGCCGGCCCGCTGTTCGCCCCCGGCACCGCGTTCTCGTACTCCAACGCCGGGTTCGCGCTGGCCGGAAAGGTCATCGAGGCCGCCGCCGGGGTGAGTTGGCGCAACGCCGTGACGGACTTCCTGCTCCGGCCGCTGGACATCGAGCCGGCCTTCCTGGCGGCCGACGAGATCCCCCGCGACCTCGCCCCCGCCGCCGCGATCGCCGGCACCGTCACCGACCTGGTCGCGTTCGCCCGGCTCCACCTGGACGACCGCGACGCCTCGCACGCCGCCCTGCTCGACCAGGAGGCCGTCCGGGCGCTGGCCGAACCGCCCTTCGACACCCTGCCGTTCGGCCTGGCCGACGGTTGGGGCCACGGCTGGGCCCGGTACGGCAACGGCGCCGACCGCTGGCTCGGCCTCGACGGCGTGGGCGCGGGCGCCACCTGCCACCTGCGGATCCAGCCGGAACGCGGCACCGTGATCGCCCTCCAGGCCGACTCCGCGGCCGGCCTCGGCGCCTGGCAGGACCTGCTGGCCCAGCTCCGGGCCGAGGGCGTGGACGTCGCCGGCTACGCGCCGGGCCCCGCCGCCGGCGCCGCGCAGGACCTGTCGGACCGCGTCGGGCAGTGGGCCAACGGCGAGACCGTCTACCGGATCCGCCCCGGCGCCGACACGGCGGACGGCGCACACCCCGGCGCCACCGTCCTGGTCGACGACGACGGGATGGAGTACGACCTGACCGGCCGAGGCGAGCGCTTCTTCGCCGCCCGGCACCCGCGGCTGCCCGAGGTGGAACACCTCGGCCGCTTCCTGCTCGACCCGGAGACCGGGCGCGCGGACCACATGCAGTTCGGCGGCCGCGTCCTGCGACGCGTCGCCTGAACAGGCTGGAGAGCGAACGTGACGATCACCAACGACAGTGTCCTGTCGCCGGCGCAGCAGCGCCTGTGGTTCCTGAACCGCTTCCAGGAGGGCGCCGCCGGCCACACCCACACGGTGGCGCTGCGGCTGGCCGGCGGCCTGGGTCCGGAGCAGCTGCGCGCCGCGCTGGACGCCCTGGTCCGGCGGCACCCGCTGCTGGGCACCGTGCACCGCGAGGCCGAGGGCCGCTGCCGCCCCGAACCCGCCCCCGACGGCGGGGCGTTCGCCGGGCTGCGGCCCGAGCCGGTCGCCCCCGACGAGCTCGACGAGGCGCTGACCCGGGCGGCCGGCCAGGGCCTGGACCTCACCCGGGAGCCCCCGCTGCGGGCCCGGCTGCTGGCCACCGGTCCGGACGCCCACGTGCTGGTCCTGACGGTGCACGAGATCGCGGCCGACGAGCGCTCGCTCGCCGTGATCGTCGACGACCTGGCCCGGGCGTACGCGGCGGCCACCGCCCCGGCCGCCCCCGGCGCGTCCGAGCCCGCCCCGCAGTACGCCGCGGCGGCCGCCGCCGACCGGGAGCTGAACGGCGCCCCCGAGCGGCCCACCGAGCACGCCGCGGCCGAACTCGCCCACTGGCGCGCGGCCTTGGACGGCGCGCCGGCGCAGCTCGACCTGCCCGTCGACCGGCCGCGCCCGGCCGTCACCCGCTACGCCGCCGACGAGTACCGCAGCGAGCTGGACGGCCCGCTGGCGGCGGCCCTCGCCGACCTGGCCGCCGACTGCGGCGCCGGCGTCGAGGCGGTGCTGCACGCCGCCGTCGTGGCGCTGCTGGGCCGCTTCGGCGCCGGCGTCGACGTCCCGCTGGTCGGCAGCCTGCCGGGCCGCGACGACGCCCGGCGCGCCGCCGTGGTCGGCCCGCTGGCCAACCCGGTGGTGCTGCGGGTCCTGCGCCGCCCCGGCGCCTCCTTCCGCGAGCTGGTCGGCGACTGCGCGGCGGTCGCCGACACGGCCCGGCGCCACGGCGGCGTCCCGTTCGAGACCGTGGTCGGCGACCTGCGGCCCGAGCGCGCGCTCAACCGCCACCCGCTGGCCCAGGTGGCCTTCGACCTCGCCGAGGACCTGCCCGCCCGGCTCGACTTCGGCCCGCTCGACGCCCAGGTGGCCCAACTTCCCCGCCAGCACTCCCCGTTCGACCTCCAGCTGCGCTTCCGCAGCGCACCCGACGGCTCCGGGCTGCGGCTGGCCGCGACCTTCAGCACCGAGCTGTTCGACCCGGCGACCGTCCGGCGGCTCACCGACGCGCTGCCGCGCCTGCTGGCCGCCGCCGTCGCCGCGCCGGACGCCGACCCGGACGGCTACGAGGTGCTGGACCCGGCCGAGCGGCACGCCCTGCTGACCGCGTGGAACGCCACCGACCGGCCGGTGCCCGACGCCGACGTCTCCGCGCTGTTCCGGGCCCGGGCCGCCGCCCAGCCCGCGCGGACCGCCCTGATCGCCGGCGACACCGTGCTCAGCTACGCCGAACTCGACGACCGGGCCGAGCGGTTGGCCGGCGAGCTGCGCCGCCACGGCGCCGCCCCGGGCCGGCTCGTCGCCCTGGCGCTGCCGCGCTCCGCCGACCTCGTCGTCGCCCTGCTCGCGGTGGCCCGCACCGGCGCCGCCTACGTGCCGCTCGACCCCGACTACCCGGCCGACCGGATCGGCTACATCCTCGACCACGCCGCCCCCTCGGCACTGGTCACCGACAGCGCGACGGCCGGGCGGCTGCCCGCCACCGCCGCCCACCGGCTGCTGCTGGACGACGAGGAGGTGCGCGCCAGGCTGGCGACGGAGCCCGCCGGGCCGCAGGGCCCCGCCGCGACCGCCGCCGACCCGGCCTACGTCATCTACACCTCCGGCTCCACCGGCCGCCCCAAGGGCGTCGTCATCAGCCGCCACGCGCTGACCAACTTCCTGGTCTCGATGGCCGACCTCTTCCCGCTCGCCGCCGAGGACGTCTGGACCTCCGTCACCACGATCGCCTTCGACATCGCCGCCCTGGAGCTCTACCTGCCGCTGGTCGGCGGCGCCACCGTGGTCCTCGCCGACCGCGCGACCGTCACCGACCCCGCCGGGCTGGGCGCCCTGGTCGGCCGCACCGGCACCACGATCATGCAGGCCACCCCCAGCCTCTGGCAGGCCCTGTGCGACGAGGCCCCGCAGGCACTGCGCGGCCTGCGGATGCTGGTCGGCGGGGAGGCCCTGCCGGCCGCCCTCGCCGAGCGGATGCGCGCGCTCGGCAGCGAGGTCACCAACCTGTACGGGCCCACCGAGACCACCATCTGGTCCACCGCCGCCCGCCTGGACGACCGCCCCGGCGCGCCGACCATCGGCCGGCCGATCGGCAACACCCGGGTCCGGGTCCTCGACGAGGCGCTGCGCCTGGTGCCGATCGGCGCCGCCGGCGAGCTGTACATCGCCGGGGACGGCGTCGGCACCGGCTACCTGCACCGCGAGGACCTCACCCGGGACCGCTTCCTGCCCGACCCGTACGGCGCCGAGGGCGAGCGCATGTACCGCACCGGCGACATCGTCCGCTGGGCCGCCGACGGCAACCTGGAGTACGTCGGCCGCGCCGACTTCCAGCTGAAGGTCCGCGGCTTCCGGATCGAGCCCGGCGAGATCGACGCCGTCCTGGAGCGGCACCCCGCGGTGGCCCGCGCCGTCACCGTCGCCCGCGAGTACGGGGCCGGCGACACCCGGCTGGTCTCCTACGTGGTGCCGGCCGGCGAGGGCGGCGCCGACCCGGCCGAACTGCGCGCGCACGCCGCCGCCACGCTGCCCGGCTACATGGTCCCGGCCGTGGTGGTGCCGATCCCCGAGATCCCGCTGACCCCCAACGGCAAGACCGACCGGGCCGCGCTCCCGGACCCGGGCACCGCCGCCGCCGGCAGCGGGCACGGGCCGCGCAGCGCCCGCGAGGAGCAGCTCTGCGACCTGTTCTGCGAGGTGCTCGGCGTCGCCTCGATCGGCGTCGACGACAGCTTCTTCGACCTCGGCGGCCACTCCCTGCTCGCCACCCGGCTGATCGGGCGCATCCGCTCGGTGCTGGACGTCGAGGTGCCGATCCGCACCCTGTTCGAGTCGCCCACCGTCGCCGGGCTGGCCGGCCGGCTGGGCAGCGAGCCCGCCCGCCGGGCCGGACTGGTGCCGGTCGGCCGCGACCGGCCGCTGCCGCTCTCCTACGGCCAGCAGCGGCTCTGGTTCCTGTACGACTACGAGTCCCAGGGCACCGAGTACAACTCGCCGCTCGGCCTGCGGCTGACCGGGCCGCTCGACCGGGCCGCCCTCGGGCGCGCCGTCGACGCCCTGGTGGCCCGGCACGAGGCGCTGCGCACCACCTTCGCCACCGAGGGCGGCCAGGGCGTGCAGGTCGTCCACGCCCCCGGCCACCGGCCGGTGCGCTTCACCGACCTCGCGGCCGAGGGGCGCGTCGACGACCTCGACCAGCTGCTGCGCACCGAGCTGAGCCGCTCCTTCGACCTGCGCGGCGGCCCGCTGCTGCGCCCCTGGCTGATCCGGCTGGCCGATGCCGAGCACCTGCTCGTCCTCGACATGCACCACGTCGTCACCGACGGCTGGTCCAAGGAGGTGATGGCCCGCGAGCTCGTCGCCCTGCTCGGCCAGGAGGCCACCGGCCGGCCCGCCGCGCTGAGCGAACTGCCCCTTCAGTACGCCGACTTCGCCGTACACCAGCACGGCGAGCGGGGCGCCCGGGAGGCCGCCGACCTCGCCTACTGGAAGCGCCGGCTGGACGGCGTGGTGCCGCTGGAGCTGCCGACCGACCGGCCCCGGCCCGCCACCCGCGCCACCCGGGGCGCCGGTCACCCCTTCGAGCTGAGCCCCGAGCTGGTGGCCGCCCTCACCCGGCTCTGCCGCCGGGAGGGCGTCACCCTGTTCACCGTCCTCACGGCGGGCGTCCAACTGCTGCTGTCCCGGTACGCGCGCCAGCGCGACATCGCCGTCGGCACCATCGTCTCCGGCCGCGAGCACAGCGAACTGGAGGACGTGCTCGGCTTCTTCGTCAACACGCTGGTGCTGCGCTCCCGGACCACCCCCGACACGACCGTCGGCGCCTTCCTGGCCGACGTCCGGCAGGGCGTGCTGGAGGCCTTCACCCACCAGCACCTGCCGTACGACCGGCTGATCGACGAGCTCAAGCCGGACCGCGACCCCAGCCGCACCCCGCTGATCCAGGCCGCGCTGATGCTCAAGCGGGCCCAGGACGCGCTGCCCGGCCCCGACGGCCTGCGGGTCGAGGAGAGCGCCCTGCCGCGGATGCACGCGCTGTTCGACATCGGCTTCGAGTTCGAGGAGCGCGACGGGCGGCTCGGCGGCCTGGTCGAGTACAGCACGGCGCTCTTCGACCCGGAGACCGTCGCCCGGACCGCCCGCCACCTCACCGTGCTGCTGGAGGGCATGGCGGCGGCCGACCCGGACCGGCTCGTCGACGAGCTGCCGCTGATGGACGAGCAGGAACGCCGGCTGGTCACCACCGGCTGGAACGCCACCGCGACCGGCGCCCGGTTCCACACGGCGACCATCCACGGCCTGGTCGCCGACCAGGCCCGGCGCACCCCGGACGCCGCGGCCGTCACCACCGAGGACCGCAGCCTGACCTTCGCCGAACTCGACGCGCTGACGGACGCGCTGGCCCACCGGCTGGCCGACCGCGGCGTCGGCCCGGGCACCGTCGTCGGCGTCCGGACCCGGCGCGCCGCCGAGATGACGATCGCCCAGCTCGCCGTGCTCAAGGCCGGCGCCGCCTACCTGCCGCTCGACCCCGAACTGCCCGACGACCGGACGGTCTACGTGCTCCAGGACGCCGGGGTGCCGGTACTCCTCACCCAGCGCGACCTGCCCGGGCCCGAGGCGCCGGAAGGCGTCGAGGTGCTGTACGTCGAGGACACCGGGCCCGGCACGCACGACGGGCCGCCCGAGGTCGCCGTCGGCCCGTCCGACCTCGCGTACGTGATCTACACCTCGGGCTCCACCGGCAAGGCCAAGGGCGTGCTGATCGAGCACCGCGGCGTGGTCAACCTGTGCGACTGGTACCGGGACTTCTTCGACGCCGGGCCCGGCGACCGGGCCACCCAGATGGTGCCGCCCGGCTTCGACCCGACGGTGCTGGAGCAGTGGGGCGCCCTCGCCTGCGGCGTGGAGATCCGGTTCGCCTCCGACCGCGTCCTGGAGGACCCGCACCTGCTCGCCGGCTGGATCGTCGAGCAGGGGATCACCCTCATCCTCATCCCGGCCCCGCGCCTGGAGGCCCTGCTCGACCAGCCCGCGCTGCACCAGGGCCGGGTGCGCCACATCCTCACCGGCGCCGACGTGGTGCGCCGCCGGCTGCCGCGCGGCTCCGCGATGGCGCTGTCCAACCTGTACGGCCCGACCGAGACCACCGTGCTCACCACCGGCACGGTGCTGGAGGCGGAGGAGGACGCCCCGGTCGGGCGGCTGCCCTCGATCGGCCGGCCCATCGCCAACACCACCGGCTACGTGCTCGACGAGCACCGCGAGCCCGTCCCGGTGGGCGTGCCCGGCGAACTGTACGTCGGCGGCGCCGGGGTGGCCCGCGGCTACCTGGGCCGCCCGGAGCTCACCGAGGAGCGGTTCGTCCCGGACCACCTCGCCGCCACCGCCGGCGCGAGGCTCTACCGCACCGGCGACCTGGTCCGCTGGCTGCCCGACGGCACACTCGAATTCCTCGGGCGGATCGACAACCAGGTCAAGGTGCGCGGCTACCGGATCGAGCTGGGCGAGATCGAGACCGCGCTGCTCGACGACGAGAGCGTCGAGCAGACCGCGGTGGTCGCCCGGACCAGGCCGTCCGGGCAGACCGTGCTGACCGGCTACGTGGTGCCCGCGGACGGCGCCGCCGACCCGGAGAAGATCCGGGCCCGGCTCGCCGAGCGGCTGCCCGGCTACATGGTCCCGCCGGTCGTCATCGTCCTGGACGCGTTCCCGATGACCACGAGCGGCAAGATCGACCGGCGGGCCCTGCCGGAACCGGAGGAGCAGCGGCCGGCCGCCGAGCCCACCGCGCCCCGGGACGAGACCGAGGCGGCGCTGGCCGGGATCTGGGCCGAGGTGCTGGGCGTGCCCGTCGTGGGGGCCGAGGACAACGTCTTCGACCACGGCGCCAACTCGGTGCTCACCCTCCAGGTCACCGCCCGGATCCGGGAGGTGTTCGGCGTCGGGGTCTCGGCCCGGCACGTGTTCGCCGCCCGCACCGTGGCGGCCCTCGCGGACCAGGTCCGCAAGCAAGTACTCGAAGACGTGCGCCGGACACCGGCGGACCGGACGACGACGCGCGGTGGCGCGCGGGGGAGCAACCGATGACAGACCAGCGACACAGCGAGGGCCAGGACGCCGACGAGATCCTGCGGCAGCGACTGGCAGCCGCCGGCGCCGGCGGCGGCGACCGCGACGCGATCCGGCCCGGCGGCGACGGCCCGGCCCCGCTCTCCTTCGGCCAGGAACGGCTCTGGTTCCTCCAGGAGTTCGAGACCGACGCGGTCGAGTACACCACCTCCTTCGGCCTGCGGCTGCGCGGCGGCCTCGACCTGGCCGCGCTGCGCACCGCGCTGACCGGCCTGGTCGAGCGGCACGAGCCGCTGCGCACCGTCTTCACCACCGAGGACGGCGTGGCCCGCCAGGAGGTCCGGCCCGCCTACGCCCCGGACACCGAGCCGGTGGACCTGAGCGCGCTGGGCGCCGAGGAGCGCGAGGCCGAGTTCGCCGCGCTGCTGCGCCGCGAACTCGCCACCCCCTTCGACCTCGCCAGCGGCCCGCTGCTGCGCTCCACGGTCGTGCGGCACGGCCCGGACGACCACGCGCTCTTCCTCAACCTGCACCACATCGCCGCCGACGGCTGGTCCAAGGGCCTGCTGACCGGCGAGCTCGGCGAGCTCTACCGGGCCGCCGTCGAGGGTCGCCCGCACACCCTCGCCCCGCTGCCGGTCAGCTACCGCGACTACTCCCGCTGGCAGCGCGAGCGCTGCACCGAAGACCGCCTGGCCGGGCAACTGGACTACTGGCGCGACGAGTTGGCGGACATCCAGCCGCTGGAGCTGCCCACCGACCGGCCCCGCCCGGCGGTGCGCACCACCGTCGGCGCCCTGCACACCTTCCAGGTCGACGCCGAGGTCGCCACCGGCCTCGACACGCTCGGCGCCGAACGCGGCACCACGCTCTTCGCCGTGCTCGCCGCCGCCACCCAGGTCCTGCTGGCCCGGCACACCGGCCAGCGCACCGTGGGCCTGGGCACCGTGTCGGTCGGCCGCGACCGCACCGAACTGGAGCCGCTGGTCGGCTTCTTCGTCAACACCCTGGTCCTGCACGGCCGGATCGACCTGGACGAGGCCTTCGGCGACCTGCTGGAGCGCACCACCGACCAGCTCTGGGACGCCCTCAGCAACCAGGACGTCCCCTTCCACCGGCTGGTGGACGAGATCCAGCCCGAGCGAGACCCGAGCCGCACCCCGCTGGTGCAGGCCGCCCTCGTGCTCCAGAACGACCCCGGGGCCCTGCCCGACTTCGGCGGCCCGGCCGTCGAGGAGTTCCGCGCGCCCTCGGTGTCCTCCATCTTCGACCTGACACTGGAGTTCACCCCGGCCGCCGACGGCACGCTGGGCGGGACGGTGGAGTACAACACCGACCTGTTCGACGCCTCGACCGTCGACGCGCTCTGCGCCCGGCTGCTGCTCCTGCTGGCGGGCGTCGCCGCCGACGCCGACCGCCCGGTCGGCGACCTGCCGCTGCTCACCGCCGCCGAACTCGACACCGTCACCCGCGACTGGGCCGAGAACCGGGTGCCCTACCCGGCCGACCGGACCGTCCACTCGCTGGTCGCCGAGCAGGCCGCGGCCACCCCCGACGCCATCGCCGTCACCGCCGCCGAAGGCGAGCTGACCTACCGTCAGCTCGACGAGCAGGCCGACCGGTTGGCCCGGCTGCTGCTCGACCGTGGCGCCCGCCCCGGCCGGCACGTCGCGGTCTGCCTGCCCCGCGGCACCGGCCTGGTCGTCGCCCTGCTGGCCGTGCTCAAGGCCGGCTGCACCTACGTGCCGCTGGACCCGGACTACCCGGCCGACCGGCTGGAGTTCATGCTCGCGGACACCGGGGCCGCGCTCTGCGTCACCGACCGGGAGCTGCTCGAACGGCTGCCCGACCTGGCCGTCCCGGCCCTGCTGCCCGCCGAGCGCACCGCCGAGCTGGCCGCCCTCCCGGCCGGGCCGCCGGCCACCGACGCGGGGCCCGAGAGCGCCGCCTACGTCATCTACACCTCCGGCTCCACCGGCCGGCCCAAGGGCGTCGTGGTCGAGCACCGCTCCATCGTCCGGCTGGTCCGCGGCGCCGACTACGCCCCGCTGGCGGCCGACGACGTGGTGGCGCAGGTCGCCGACGCCACCTTCGACGCGGCGACCTTCGAGTTCTGGGGCCCGCTGGTGGCCGGGGCGCGGATCGCCGTCATCACCAAGGACGTCCTGCTCGACCCGCCGGCCTTCGCCGCCGCACTGCGCTCGACCGGCGCCACCGCGATGTTCCTCACCGCCGGCGTCTTCAACCAGGTCGTCGGCCTGGAGCCCACCGCCTTCGGCGGCATGCGCCACCTGCTGGTCGGCGGCGAGGCGCTCAACCCGCGCCGGATCGCCGAACTGCTGGCCGGCGGCGCCCCGCCGCAGCGGCTGGTCAACGGCTACGGCCCGACCGAGACCACCACCTTCGCCGTCTCCCACCTGATCCGCGAGACCGACGGCGTGCGCGCCATCCCGATCGGCCGCCCGATCTCCAACACGGCGGTGTACGTCCTCGACGAGCGCCGCCGCCCCGTCCCGCCCGGCGCGCCCGGCGAACTCTGGATCGCCGGCCCCGGCGTCGCCCGCGGCTACCTGGGCCGCCCGGAGCTGACCGAGGAGCGCTTCCAGCCCTCGCCGTTCGCGGCGGAGCCCGGCGAGCGGATGTACCGCACCGGGGACGTGGTGCGCTGGGCCGACGGCCTGGTCGAGTACCTCGGCCGCGCCGACACCCAGGTCAAGGTCCGCGGCTACCGGATCGAGCCCGGCGAGGTCGAAGCCGTCCTGGAGGCCCACCCCGCGGTGGCCGAGGCCCTGGTGGTCGCCCTCGCGGACGGCGACCACAAGCGGCTGGTCGGCTACCTGCGCGCCGAGCCCGGCGCCGTCATCGCGCCGCTGGACCTGCGCGCCTTCGCCGAGCAGCGGCTGCCCTCCTACAGCGTCCCGACGGCCTTCGCCACCCTCGACGCCTTCCCGCTCACCCCCAACGGCAAGGTCGACGTCCGGGCCCTGCCGGCGCCGGACGCCCCCCTGGAGCGGGAGGACTACCGGGCCCCCGAGGACCCGGCCGAGCAGGCGCTCGCCGAGGTCTGGTCGGAGGTGCTCGGCATCGGCAAGGTCGGCGCCGACGACAACTTCTTCGAACTCGGCGGCGACTCCATCCTGAGCATCCAGGTGGTCGCCCGCGCCCGCCGGGCCGGCCTCGTCATCACCTCGAAGGACATCTTCTCCCAGCAGTCGCTCGCCGACCTCGCCCGCGCCGCCCGCCCGGTGGAGCAGGCCCCGGTCGTCCAGGTCGACGCCGACGACCACGAGCCGGCCCCGCTCGGCCCCGTCCAGGAGTGGTTCTTCGCCCACCACACCCGCGGCGCCCACCACTTCAACCAGTCCGTGCTGATCACCCTGGACGGTGCGGTCGACGAACCCGCGCTGGCCCGCGCCCTGGCCGGCCTGGTCCGCCGGCACGAGGCCCTGCGCACCCGCTTCGCCACCGGCCCCGACGGCCGGCGGGTCCAGACCGTCACCGCGCCGGACGCCGACGCCGTGCCGGCCGAGGCCCGGATCGAGCGGATCACCCTCGACCAGGCCGCCCCCGGTGAGCGCGCCGCCGCCATGCGCACCCTCGCCGAGGCCGCGCAGGCCTCGCTGGACCCGGCCGAAGGGCCGCTGGTGCGCACCCTGCTGTTCGACCACGGCGCCGGCGAGCCCGCGCGGCTGCTGCTCACCGTGCACCACCTCGCCGTGGACGGCGTCTCCTGGCGGATCCTCCTGGAGGACCTGGAGAGCGCCTACCGGCAGGCCGTCCGCGGCGAGGACGTCGACCTCGGCCCGGCCGGCACCTCGTACCGCGGCTGGGCGCGCCGCCTCGCCGCCTTCACCCGGGACGGCGGCCTGGACGACGAACTGGCGCACTGGGCCCGCCCGGTGCCGGCCGGCTCCGCCGACCTGCCCACCGACCGGGAGGGCCGCAACAGCGTCGGCGACACCCGCGCCGTCTCGGCCGGCCTCGACGCCGAGCGCACCCGGCAACTGCTCCAGGACGTGCCCGCCGTCTACCGCACCCAGGTCAACGACGTCCTGCTGACCGCCCTCGGCCGCGCGCTCGCCCGCTTCACCGGCCGGGCCCGCACCCTGATCACCCTGGAGGGCCACGGCCGCGAGGAGATCCTCGACGGCACCGACGTCTCCCGGACGGTCGGCTGGTTCACCTCGATCTTCCCGGTGCTGCTGGAGTCCCCGGCCGACCGCCCGCTCGGCCGGCTCATCCGCGACACCAAGGAACTGCTGCGCGCCGTGCCCGGCCGCGGCGCCGGCTACGGCCCGCTGCGCTACCTGCGCGGCGACCAGCCGCAGGCCGCCGCCCTGGCCGCGGCGCCGCAGCCGCAGGTCAGCTTCAACTACCTCGGCCAGTGGAGCGACGCCGCGGCCGGGAGCGAGCTGTTCCGCGCCGTCGAACCCGACTACGGCCTGGACCACCACCCGGACGAGGAGCGGCCGCACCTGCTGGACATCGTCGGCGAGGTCCGGCACGGCGTGCTGACCTTCGACTTCCACTACGCGCCGCAGCGCCACGACCAGGCCACCGTGCAGCGGCTCGCCGACGACTTCGCGGCGGCCCTGACCGAACTCGTCGAGCACTGCCTGACCCCCGGCGCCGGCGGCGCCACCCCCGGCGACTTCCCGCTGCTCACCCTCGACCAGGCGACCGTCGACCGGCTGGTGCCGGCCGGCTCCGCCGTCGAGGACATCCACCCGCTGACCCCGATGCAGAGCGGGATGCTCTTCCACACCCTCAACCAGGACGGCGTCGGCGCCTACTCCGACCACGTCGCCTTCCGGCTGGAGGGCGTCCGCGACGTCGACGCGCTGGCCGCCG
This sequence comes from Kitasatospora sp. NPDC058478, assembly GCF_042720345.1. Taxonomy (NCBI): domain Bacteria; kingdom Bacillati; phylum Actinomycetota; class Actinomycetes; order Kitasatosporales; family Streptomycetaceae; genus Kitasatospora; species Kitasatospora sp. NPDC058478. The sequence continues at coordinate 39,823 of NZ_JBHXML010000015.1, forward strand.
CCTGGCAGCAGGTGGTCGACCGCACCCCCGCGCTGCGCACCCGGCTGGTCTGGGACGGCGTCCCCGAGCCCGTCCAGGTGGTCGAGCGCTCCGCCCGGCTGACGGTGCGCCACCTCGACTGGACCGGCCTGCCCGCCGCCGAACTGGACCGCCGGCTCAAGGCGCTGATCGACGAGGAGCGCGCCACCGGGATCGAGCTGTCCCGGGCGCCGCTGATGCGCCTCGCCCTCGCCCGCGAGGACGAGCGGACCGTCCGCGTCGTGTGGACCTTCCACCACGCCGTCCTGGACGGCTGGAGCACCTCGCACCTGTTCGCCGACCTCTTCGCCGCCTACCAGGCGCTCACCGACGGCAGGGGCAAGGCCCCGGCCCTGCCCGAGCGCCGGCCGTTCCGCGACTACGTCGCCTGGCTGGCCCGGCAGGACAAGGCCGCGGCCGCCGCCCACTGGAGCGCCCTGCTGGGCGACCTGGACGCGCCGACCCAGCTGCCCTTCGGCCGCTCGGTGCCCCAGGGCCACGAGTCCCAGTCCGCCGGGCAGGTCCGGGTGGGCCTGTCCGGCGCCGAGACCGACGCGCTGGTCGCGATGGTCCGCCGCCACCGGCTCACCCTCAACACCGCCGTCCAGGGCGCCTGGGCGATCCTGCTGGCCCGCCACTCCGGGCAGCGCGACGTCTGCTTCGGCACCACCGTGGCCGGCCGCCCGACCGAGCTGCCCGGCGCCGACACCATGGTCGGCAACCTGCTCAACACCCTGCCGCTGCGCACCGAGGTCGACCAGGACGCCCCGCTGGTGGAGTGGCTGGCGGCCCTCCAGGCCGAGCAGGCCGAATCCCGGCGCTTCGAGTACTCCTCGATCGCCGAGATCCAGCGCAGCAGCAAGGTCCCGCGCGGCAGCGCGCTGTTCCAGACCCTGGTGGTGTTCGAGAACTACCCGGGCAACGGGGCCGCCGCCGAACGCCACGGACTGCGCCTCAGCGACGTCCGCGCCGTCGACACCACCAGCTTCACGCTGGACCTCACCGCCTACGACGACGACGGCTCGCTGACCCTGCTGCTCTCCTACGACCCGGCGCTCTACGACCGCGCCCAGGCCGAGGTGCTCGCCGACCAGCTCGCCGTCCTGCTCGGCAGCATGCCCACCGCCCCCGGCCAGCGGGTCGGCGACGTCCCGATGCTGTCGCTGCGCGCCCGCGACCGCGTCCTGTACGAGTGGAACGACACCGGCACCCCGGGCGCCGACGCCTGCCTGCACGAGCTGATCGCCGAGCAGGCGCAGCAGACCCCGGACGCCGAGGCGGTGGTCTTCGAGGAGACCGTGCTGACCTACGCGGAACTGGAGGCCCGGGCCAACCGGCTGGCCCAGCACCTCGTCGGCCAGGGCATCGGCCCGGAGACCGTCGTCGCGATCTGCCTGGACCGCGGCCCGGACGCCGTCGTCGCCGCCCTCGGCGTCCTCAAGGCCGGCGCCGCCTACCTGCCGCTGGACCCCGCCCACCCCGCCGAGCGGCTGCGCCTGGTGCTGGACGACAGCGCCGCCGCGATGCTCGTCACCCAACGGGACCTCGCCGAGCGGCTCCCGCTGTGCGACGCGACCGTGCTCTGCCTGGACGCCGACCGCGAGGAGATCGACAGCTGGCCCGCCGAGGCGCCCAGCACCGAGGTGACCCCGGACAACCTCGCCTACGTCATCTACACCTCCGGCTCCACCGGCAAGCCCAAGGGCGTCACGGTCGAGCACCGCAGCGTCGCCCGGGCCGCCGCGGCCTGGCGAGAGGCCTACCGGCTCGACCGCGGCCCCGTCCGCCAGCTCAACCTCGCCAGCATGGCCTTCGACGTCTTCGTCTCCGACCTGACGCACGCGCTGACCACCGGCGGCGCCCTGGTGCTCTGCCCGAAGGACGCCACCACCGACCCGGTGCGCCTGCTCGACCTGATGGAGCGCCGGCGCGTCACCCACGTCGAGACGGTGCCCTCGCTGGCCAACGCGCTGGCCGACGAGGCCGCCCGCACCGGCCGGGCCTTCCCGCCGCTGCGCTACCTGGCCGTCGGTTCGGACAACTGGCGCACCGACGACTGCCGGCGGCTGCTGAAGAGCGTCGCCCCCGGCACCGTCGTGCTCAACTCCTACGGCGTCACCGAGGCCACCGTCGAGTCCTCGTACTTCACCGTCACCCCGCAGAGCCTGCCGGACGTCGCGTCCGTGCCGATCGGCCGGCCCATCCCGGGCACCCGGATGTACGTCCTGGACGCGGACCTGGAGCCGCTGCCGGTCGGCGTCGTCGGCGAGCTCTTCCTCGGCGGCACCGGCGTCACCCGGGGCTACCTGGGCCGCCCCGACCTCACCGAGGAGCGCTTCTCCGCCGACCCGTTCACGCCCCACCCCGACGGCCGGCTCTACCGCACCGGCGACCAGGCCCGCTTCCTGCCCACCGGCGACGTCGAGTTCCTCGGCCGCGGCGACGACCAGGTCAAGATCCGCGGGTTCCGGGTGGAACTCGCCGAGATCGAGGCCGTCCTGCGCCGCCACCCCGACGTCCTGGAGGCCGTCGCGGCGCTGCGCTCCGAGCCGGGCGCCGTCCTGACCGGGTACGTCGTGCCCCGGCCCGGCACCGCACCGGAGAGCGCCGAGCTGCGCCGCTACCTGGAGGGCTCGCTGCCCCGCCACATGGTGCCGCAGGCCTTCGTCCGGCTCGACCGGCTGCCGCTGAACGCCAACGGCAAGGTGGACCGGCGGGCGCTGCCGGCCGCGGCCGCCGACGACCGCCCGGCCACCACCAGGACGGCCCCCCGCAACCCCGCCGAGCAGGCGCTCGCCGGGCTCTGGGCGGAGGTCTTCCGGGTGCCCGAGGTCGGCGTCGACGACAACTTCTTCGACCTGGGCGGTGACTCGATCCTGAGCATCCAGGTCGTCTCCCGGGCGCGGCAGTTGGGACTGCGCCTCAGCTCGCAGGACATCTTCAGCCACCAGACCATCGCCGGGATCGCCGCCGCGATCTCGACCCACGAACCCGAGGAGCCGGCCGGCGTGAACACCGAACCCGTCACCGGAAGGGCGCCGCTGACCCCGATCCAGCGCGCCTTCTTCCAACACCACACCGAGGCCCCCCAGCACAGCACCATGTCCGTGCTGGCCGAGCTGCGCGAACTCCCCGACGAGGCGCACCTGCGCACCGCGCTCGACGCCCTCCTCACCCACCACGACGCCCTGCGCACCCGCTTCCGCACCGTCTACGGCCGCTGGCAGCAGGAGATCGCCGCCCCCGGCGACGGCTGGCCGCTGGAGCGGCTGGACCTCACCCTGGAGGCCGACCCGGAGGGCGCGCTGCTGGCCGCCGCCACCGCCGCCCAGTCCGGCTTCGACCTGGCCGAGGGCCCGCTGGTGCGGGCCGTGCTGGCCGACCTCGGCGGCACCGCCGGCGCCCGGCTCTTCCTCACCGCCCACCACCTGGTGGTCGACGCGGTCTCCTGGCAGACCCTGCTCGGCGACCTGGAGACGGCCTACCGGCAGGCCGCCGAGGGCCGGCCGGTCGACCTCGGCTCGCGCGGCACCTCCTTCCTCGACTGGTCCCGCCGGCTCTCCGAGCACACCGCGGTCGGCGGCTTCGACGAGGAGCTGGACCACTGGTTCGCGGCCGGCCGCGCCGGCGGCGAGCCGCTGCCCGCCGACCTCACCGGCACCCCGACCGTCGCCACCGCCGCCGCCGTCCGGGTCGGCCTGGACGCGGAGAGCACCGACGCGCTGCTGCGCGAGGTCCCCGCGGTCTACCGCACCCAGGTCAACGACGTCCTGCTGACCGCGCTCGCCCGGGTGCTCGCCGACTGGACCGGCCGCTCCGCCGTCCTGGTGGACCTGGAGGGCCACGGCCGCGAGGAGATCTTCGACGACGTCGACCTGAGCCGCACCACCGGCTGGTTCACCACCTCCTTCCCGGTCGCCCTGGACACCGCCGACGGCGCCGACTGGGGCGCCCGGCTCCGCTCCGTCAAGGAGCAGCTGCGGGCCGTCCCCCAGCGCGGCATCGGCTACGGCGCGCTGCGCCACCTCAGCCCGGCCGGGGCGCCCGGCGAACTGCTCGCCGAAGGCCCCCGCGCCCAGGTCGGCTTCAACTACCTCGGCCGGGTCGTCGACGGCCACGACGGCGGCCTGCTGCACGACGTGCGGCTCGGCTACGGCACCGAGCAGGCGCCCGGGGAACTGCTGGAGTACCCGCTCGACATCGTGGCGTACGTGCGCGACGGCAAGCTCGGCTTCGAGCTGTTCCACTCCACCGCGACCCACACCACCGAGACCGTCCAGCGGGTCGGCGACCAGCTGGTCGAGGCCCTGCGCGGGATCGTCGCGCACTGCCGCGAGGCCGGCGCCGCCGCCTCCGGGGCCACCCCCTCGGACTTCCCGCTCGCCCGGGTCGACCAGCCGCTGCTGGACGAACTGACCGCCCTGGGCCGGATCGCCGACCTCTACCCGGCCACGCCGATGCAGCACGGCCTGCTGTTCCACAGCCTCACCGAGGAGGGCGAGGGCGTCTACCTCGGCCAGCTGTCCTTCCTGCTGGAGGGCGGCGTGGACGCGGACGCCTTCGCCGAGGCCTGGCAGCGCCTCGCCGACCGGACCCCGATGCTGCGCACCGGCTTCGCCCGGGTCGACACCGACCAGCCGCTCCAGGTGGTCCGCGAGCACGTCACCGTGCCCGTCGAGCGGCTGGACTGGAGCGCCCTGCCGGCGGCCGAGCGCGAGCAGCGGTTCGCCGCCTACCTCGCCGAGGACCGCACCCGCGGCATCGACCTGGCCGTGGCGCCGCTGATGCGCCTGGCCCTGATCGACGAGCCGGACGGCGCCCTGCGGGTCGTCTGGACCTCGCACCACCTGCTGCTGGACGGCTGGAGCAGCGCCGAACTGGTCTCCGAGGTGGTCGACGACTACCTCCGGCTCACCGGCCACGACCGGCCCGGCCCGGTCGCCCGCCGCCCGTTCCGCGACTACGTCGCCTGGCTCGGCGAGCAGGACCTGGCCGACGCCGAGCGCTACTGGCGCGAGCTGCTCGACGGCTTCACCGCCCCGACCGCCCTGCCGGCCGACCGGGCCGGCGAGGAGGCGGCCCGCCAGGGCAGCGAGGCGACCAGCGTCTTCCAGCTGGAGCCCGAGGTCACCGAGCGGCTCGCCGAGGTCGCCCGGCGCCACCGGCTCACCACCAACACGCTCGCCCAGGGCGCCTGGGCGCTGACGCTCTCGCGCTACGCGGGGGAGCAGGAGGTCTGCTTCGGCTCGGCCGTCTCCGGCCGCCCCGCCGACCTGCCCGACGTCGAGTCGATGATCGGCCTGTTCATCAACAACCTGCCGGTGCGGGTCGAGGTCCGCCCCGAGCAGCCCGTCCTCGACTGGCTGGGCGACCTCCAGCGCGACCAGGTCCAGGCCCGCAGCTACGAGTACGTCTCGCTGGCCCAGATCCGCGGCTGGACCGGGCTGCCCGCCGGGGTCGACCTGTTCGACAGCTACGTGGTCGTCGAGAACTACCCCTTCGACGGCGAACTGGGCTCCGACCAGGGCATCCGGATCCGCGACGTGCGCTCCCAGGAGCCCACCAGCTACGCCATGGTGCTCGCGGTCTTCGCCGGCGAGCAGCTCTCCTTCCGGCTCGCCTACGACCCCGGGCTCTTCGACGCCGACACCGCCGACCGGGTCACCGGCGACCTGCGCGCCCTGCTGGAGGAGATCGCGGCCGAGCCCGAGCGCACCCTCGCCGAGCTGCGCGCGCTGGCCCCCGCCCACCGGGAGCGGCTGCTCACCGGCCACAACGAGACCGCCACCGCGCTCACCACCGACGCCCTGGTGCCCGAGCGGTTCGCCCGCCAGGCCGCCGCCACCCCGCAGGCCGTCGCCCTGGTCCACGGCGGCGAGCGGATCACCTTCGCAGAGCTGGACGAGCGGGCCAACCGGCTCGCCCACCACCTCGCCGACCGGGGCGTCGGCCCCGAGGTGCCGGTCGCGGTCTGCCTGCGGCGCGGCCCCGGCCTGATCACCGCGCTGCTCGCGGTGCTCAAGGCGGGCGGCGTCTACACCCCGCTGGACCCGGCCGCCCCGGCCGAGCGCCTGCGGCTGCTGGTCGAGGACGTCAAGCCCCGGGTGGTGATCGCCGACGAGGCCGCGAGCACCACGCTGGCGCTGCCCGCCGACGTCGCCCTGGTCGTCCCCGAGCGCGAGCGGGACGCGATCGCGGCCCGGCCCGCCACCGCCCCCGACCCGGACCTCGCCCCGGAGCACGCCGCCTACGTCATCCACACCTCCGGCTCCACCGGCAAGCCCAAGGGCGTGCTGGTCGAGCACGGCAGCCTGGCGAACCTGCTCGACAGCCACCTGCGGACCGTCTTCGAGCCGCTGCGCGAGGCCTGCGGCGACCGGCAGGTCCGGGTCGCCCACCTGGCGCCCGCGTCCTTCGACGCCTCCTGGAACCCGGTGCTGTGGATGGTCGCCGGCCACGAACTGCACCTGGTCGACGACGAGGTGCGGCGCGACGCGCACGCCCTGGTCGCCTACCGCGCCGAGCAGCGGATCGACTTCCTGCAGACCACCCCGTCCTGGTTCCGCCAGCTCGACGACGCCGGACTGCTCGCCCCCGGCAGCCACCCGCTGCGCGGCGCGGCGCTCGGCGGCGAGGCGATCGGCCAGGCCCAGTGGGACCGGCTGCGCGCCCAGTCCGACCTGATCGCCTACAACTTCTACGGGCCCACCGAGGCCACCGTGGACGCGCTGGTCTGCCGGGTCGCCGACAGCCCCCGGCCCGTCCTCGGCCTGCCCGTCCAGAACGTCCGGGCCTACGTCCTGGACCCGGAGCGCAACCTCGCCCCGGTCGGCGCGCCCGGCGAGCTGTACCTGGCCGGCGACGGCCTCGCCCGCGGCTACCTGGGCCGCCCCGACCTGACCGAACAGGCCTTCCTGGCCGCGCCGTTCGACCCCAAGGAGCGGCTGTACCGCACCGGCGACCGGGTCCGCCGGCTGTCCGACGGCCGGCTGGAGTTCCTCGGCCGGCTCGACGACCAGGTCAAGCTGCGCGGCTACCGGATCGAGCCGGGCGAGATCACCGCGGCCCTGGACGCCCACCCGGGCGTCGCCGAGTCCGTCGTCCTGGTCCGCGGCGAGGCCGAGCACGCCCGCCTGGTCGCCTACCTGCGGCCGGCCGCGGGCGGCGTCCCCGGCGCCGCCGAGCTCGCCGGCTACCTCGCCGAGCGGCTCCCGGCCCACCTGGTGCCGGCCGCCTTCGCCGAGGTGGAGTCCTTCCCGCTCACCCGGCACGGCAAGATCGACCGGGCCGCGCTGCCCGACCCCGCCGAGACGGCCGTCGAGGCCGCCGAGGAGTGGGTGGAGCCGCGCGACGAGACCGAGAAGCTGATCGCCGCGATCTGGTCCGAGACCCTGCACGTGGAGCGGGTCGGCGCGCACGACAGCTTCTTCGCCCTCGGCGGGCAGTCCCTGACCAGCGTGCAGGCGATCACCAGGATCAAGCAGACCTTCGGCATCCGGATCGCCTTCCGCAGCCTCCTGGAGAACCCCACCGTGGCGGGGGTGGCGCGACTCGTCGAGGACGCGCTGCTGGAGGAACTGGAGCGAGAGGCCGCGCGCCAGTCGGCGCCGGCGGCGGAGTAGGGGCAGCCGACATGAGTGAAACCCAGACGTCCACGTCCCGCGAGGACCGCATAGCGGCCCTGCCCGAGCACCTGCGGGCCCTGCTGCGGGACCGCCTGGCGGGCGCCGAGACGCCCGCCCCCGAGGCCGCCGCGAGCACCGCGCTGCGCCCCGCCGACCGCGACCGCCCGCTGCCGATGTCCTTCGCCCAGCAGCGGATGTGGTTCCTGTACGAGTTCGACCCGGAGTCGGTCGGCTACAACTCCTCCTTCGCGCTGCGGCTGCGCGGCGACCTCGACCGCGCCGCGCTGCAGGGCGCGCTGGCCGCCGTCGTCGACCGGCACGAGGCGCTGCGCACCACCTACGACCAGGTGGACGGCGTCCCGGTGCAGGTCCCGCACCCGAGCGTGGACATCCCGCTGCCGGTCGTGGAGGCCGGCGGCGGGACGCCCGAGGAGCGGGAGGAGGAACTGCTGCGACTGGTCCGCGAGGAGGCCGGCCGGCCCTTCGACCTGCGCACCGGCCCGGTGCTGCGGACCCTCCTCGTCCGGCTCTCCGACCGCGAGCACGTGCTCGTCCTGAGCATCCACCACATCGCGCACGACGGCTGGTCGCTGTCGATCGTCACCCGCGAGCTGGGCCAGTACTACGCGGCCGCGCTCCAGGGGCGCGAACCCGACCTGCCCGCGACGGGGCCGCAGTACGCGGACTACTCGGTGTGGCAGCGCGAGCGGGCCTCCGGCGGGCGGCTCGACGAGCAGCTCGACTACTGGCGCGAGCAGCTCGACGGCGTCCCCGTGCTGGAGCTGCCGACCGACCGGCAGCGCCCCGCCGTGCCCACCGGGGCGGGCGCCTTCCACGAGTTCAGCGTCCCGGCGGAGACCGTCGCCGGGCTGCGCGAGCTCACCGAGTCCGCCGCGGCGACGCTGTTCATGACGCTCACCGCGGCCACCCAGCTGCTGCTGGCCCGGCTCTCCCGGCAGGAGGACGTCGCGATCGGCACCCCGGTGGCCGGCCGCGACGAGCCCGAACTCGCCGACCTGGTCGGCCTGTTCCTCAACACCCTGGTGCTGCGCGCCCGGACCGGGCCGGGCCTGGGCTTCCGGGACTTCCTGGGCCAGGTCCGCGACACCGTGCTGGCCGGCTTCGACCACGCGGAGGTCCCGTTCGAGCGGGTGGTGGACGCCGTCCAGCCCGAGCGCGACCCCAGCCGGATGCCGCTCGCCCAGGTGCTCATCGTCCTGCAGAACGCCCCCGAGGCGACCCTCGACCTGCCCGGGCTGACCATGGAGCAGCTCGCCCTGCCGCAGGCGAGCACCGGCTTCGACCTCGTGGTGGCCTTCGAGGAGCGCCCCGACGGCAGCCTCTGGTCCGCCCTGGAGTACAGCACCGACCTGTACGACGAGGCCACGGTGCGCCGCTTCGCCGGCCACCTGACCACCCTGCTCGGCTCGATCGCCGCCGACCCCGACCAGGAGCTGGGCCGGCTCGACCTGCTCGACCCGAAGCAGCACAACCGGCTCACCGTGGACTGGGCCCGCAACCCGGTGGCCTTCCCCGAACAGGACCCGGTGCACCTGCTGGTGGCCAAGCGGGCCGCCGAACGCCCCGACGGCCTCGCGGTGGTGCGCGGCGACGAGCGCCTCAGCTACGCCGAACTCGACCGCCGGGCCGGGCTGTTGGCCGAGCTGCTGCGCTCCCGCGGCACCCGCCCCGGCGACGTCGTCGGCGTCTGCTGCGAGCGCGGCCCCGACCAGGTGGCCGCCACCCTCGCGGTGCTCAAGGCCGGCGCCGCCTTCCTGCCGCTGAACCCGCGCTTCCCGGCCGCCCGCCGGGAGCTGATGCTGGCCGAGACCGGCGCCCGGTTCGTCTTCACCGAACGCGCGCTGGCCGCCGACGCGGGCGAGTCCGCCGCCGAGCCGCTGATCCTGGAGGACCTGCGCCCGCAGCTCGACGCGCACACCGGCCCGGTGCCCGAGGGCGACCGGGTGGGGCCGGACGCGCTCGCCTACATCGTCTACACCTCCGGCTCCACCGGGACGCCCAAGGGCGTGCTGCTGGGCCACGGCGGCCTGACCAACGTCGTCAACGCCTCCCGGCTGATCGTCGGCACCGGCCCCGAGAACACGGTGACCCAGCTCTCCTCGCCCAGCTTCGACGGCGCGGTCTGGGAGACCTTCCTCGCCCTCGTCTCCGGCGCGGCGCTCGCCCTCCCGGCGAACGAGTCCGAGGCGCTGGGCAGCGAGCAGCTGCGCGCCATGGCGGGAGGCCGGCCCACCGTCCTCGCGCTGCCGCCCGCGGCCCTCGCGGCGGTCGAGCCCGAGGCGCTGCCCGCCGGCTCGGTGGTGCTCGCCGTCGGCGACCGGTGCCCGGTCGGCCTGGCCCGCAAGTGGTCGCGGGTCCACCGCTTCATCAACGGCTACGGCCCGACCGAGAACACCGTCGGCGCCACCATGTTCGAGGTCCAGGACGAGGAGGCCGGCAGCCGGCTGTCGATCGGCCGGCCGCTGCCCAACACCGAGGTCTACCTGCTGGACCCGCACGGCAACCCGGTGCCGCCCGCCGTCACCGGCGAGATCCACCTCGGCGGCCGCGGCGTCGCCCAGGGCTACCTGGGACGCCCGGAGCTGACCGAGCAGCGGTTCGTCCCGCACCCCTTCGCGGACGACCCCGGGGCCCGGCTCTACCGCACCGGCGACCTCGGCGCCTGGCTGCCCGACGGGCGGATCGACTTCCGCGGCCGGGCCGACGACCAGGTCAAGATCCGCGGCTTCCGGGTCGAGCCCGGCGAGATCGAGTCGGCCATGCAGCGCCACCCCGCGGTCGACCAGGCCGCCGTGGTGGTCCGTGAGAGCGACCGCGGCAAGCAGCTCGTCGGCTACCTGGTCGCCGCGCCCGGCCGCGACCGGGGCGAGGCGGTCCGCGAGGTCCGCGAGGCCCTGACCGAGGAACTGCCCGCCTTCATGGTGCCGGCCGCGCTGATCCCGATGGACGCGATGCCGCTCACCACCAACGGCAAGGTCGACCGGGACGCCCTGCCGGACGCCCGGGAGGCCCTGACCAGGGTCTCCACCCCGCCGAAGGGCCCGGTGGAGACGGCGCTGGCCGAGGTGTTCCGCTCGGTGCTGGGCATCGAGGACGTGGGCGCCGAGGACGACTTCTTCCTGCTCGGCGGCGACTCCATCCTCTCCACCCAGGTGGTCGCCCGGGCCCGCCAGGAGGGCCTGCACTTCACCGCCCGGGACCTCTTCCAGCACAAGACCGTCGCCGCGCTCGCCAAGGCCGCCGGGACGGGGGAGAGCGGGCCGGCCGAGGAGGACCCGTACGCCACCGGGCCCGTGCCGCTGACTGCCGTGCAGCAGTGGTTCTTCGAGCACCACACCGTCAACCCGGGCCACTTCAACCAGTCGCTGCTGTTCGAACTCGTCCCGGGCACCGACACCGAGGCCCTGCGCGCCGCCCTGGCCGCGCTGGTCAGGCAGCACGACATGCTGCGCGCCCGCTACACCCGCGACGCCGAGGGCGCCTGGTCCCAGGAGGTGGCGGCCGAGGCCGACGGCTGCTGGGACTTCCAGCGGCTCGACCTCGCCGGGGCGCCGGACGCCGAGGAGCGCGCCACCGAGGCGTTCCGGCAGGCCCAGAGCGGCCTGCGGCTGGCCGACGGGCCGCTGCTGCGCGCCGTCCTGGCCGACCTCGGGCCGGACCGCCCGGCCCGGCTGTTCCTCACCGCGCACCACCTGGTGGTCGACGGCGTCTCCTGGCGCATCCTGCTCGACGACCTGCGCTCCGCCTACGCCGACCTGGCGGCCGGCCGCCCCGCCAGGCCCGCCCCGCGCTCCACCTCCTTCGGCCAGTGGTCCCGCCGACTGCGCGAGCACGCCCTGACCGGCGGCTTCGACGACGAGCTGGCGCACTGGCGGTCGCTGCCCGAGCCCGCCGGGGAGCCCCTGGACACCGGCCTGTTCGGCGACCGCCGCACCGCGCGGCACACCCTGACCGGGGACGAGACGGAGGCGCTGCTGCGCCGGGTGCCCGGCGTGCTGCGCGCGCAGGTCCACGAGGTGCTGCTGACCGCCCTCGCCCAGGCGCTCGCCGCCCAGGGCCACGCCGGCGACGGCGGCACCGTGATCGACCTGGAGGGGCACGGCCGCGAGGAGATCCTGGACGGCGTCGACCTGTCCCGCACCGTCGGCTGGTTCACCACGATCTACCCGGTGCTGCTCGACGTGCCCGCGGAGCTGGCGCCGACCGCCGCCGTCCGGGTGGCCAAGCGCCGGCTGCGGGCCGTCCCGCGCCGCGGCATCGGCCACGGCGTCCTGCGGCTGGCGGCGGCCACCGAGGCCCGGGAGGACCTGCTGGTCCCCGCGCCCAAGGCCCGGATCGGCTTCAACTACCTCGGCCAGTGGGACAACCAGCTGCCCGAGGGGGACCGGCTGATCCTGCGCCACCTGGACCACGGCGGCGGCGACCACGAGCCGGGCGAGACCCGCACCTACGAGCTGGACGTCGCCGCCGCGGTCGAGGGCGGCCGGATGGAGCTGTCCTGCGTGTACGCGGGCGGCCGGTTCGACGAGGCGGCGGCCACCGCCCTGCTCCAGCGCATGCACGAGGCCCTGCGCGAGATCGTCCGGGCCTGCGGATGACCGGCCGGGCCGGTACGGACACGGCCCCGCGGGGCCGACGGAAGGAAGTGACCGTTTGAACGACGACCAACCCTGGCTGGTGATCCCCCGGCCGCGCCCGGAGGCGACCCGGCGGCTGGTCTGCCTGCCGCACGCCGGCGGCAGCGCGGGCTTCTACCGGCCCTGGGCCAACCACCTCTCGGCGGCCGTCGAACTCCAGCTCGTCCAGTACCCGGGGCGGGAGGAGCGGATCGAGGACCCCTTCGTCCAGGACGCCGCGACCCTGGTCGCCCAGCTGACGCAGGCGCTGCTGGAGACCGACCGCCCCGGTGTCGAGACGGTCGTCTTCGGCCACAGCATGGGCGCGCTGCTCGCGTACGAGACCGTGCAGTCCCTGCACGCGCAGGGCCTGCCGGTGGCCCGGCTGGTGCTCTCCGGCTACCCGCCGCCGCAGGCGCCGGCCGGCTCCGGCGACGGACCGGCCGGGCGGGCGCCGGCCCTGCCCCGCGGCGACGACGAGCTCCTCGCCACGGTCGCGGGCCACGGCGGGACCCAGATGTCGATCTTCGACGACCCGGACATCCGGGAGATGGTGCTGCCGATCCTGCGCAACGACTACCTGCTGATCGACTCCTACCGGCCCACCGCGCTGCGCCCGGTGGACTGCGGGGTCGTGGTGCTCACCGGGGACTCCGACGTCACGGTGAGCGTCGAGCGGGCCCGCGGCTGGGAGGCGCTGGCCGGCAAGGAGTTCGCGTTCCACGTGCTGCCCGGCGGGCACTTCTACCTGACCGCGCAGCGGGCCCGGGTCATCTCCCTGCTGCACGACTACCTGCTGGACGGTGGCTGAGCCGGCCCTGCCGGTCAGGCTCAGCCACTGCCGAACCCCCGCCGAATTCCGGCGAGTTCCGCCGAACAGATGGCACCCCCAACCATCGGGTGTCATCTGTTCGGCATGCCGGAAAACACCCGGCGAAGGCCGGGACGCGCTGGAGTGCGTGTTTCCGCTGAGGCTTAAAAGCCTGTTTTCCGGAGGCTCCGCTGCCGCAGGATTTCGAGCCATGGGACAGCCCGGGGCTCCGGGTTGAACGACCGGCTGAGAGGGTCAGGAATGCTGGGCAACGTCGTCATCGTCGGTGGTGGGACATCCGGTTGGATGACCGCCTCGTACCTGCGCGCCGCATTCGGCGATCGCATTTCCGTCACGCTGGTGGAATCCAAGCGAATCAAGTCCATCGGGGTCGGCGAGGCGACCTTCAGCACCGTCCGGCATTTCTTCAACTACCTGGGCCTGCCGGAGCACGTCTGGATGCCCAAGTGCAATGCCACCTACAAGCTGGGCATCCGATTCGAGAACTGGCGGCGCAAGGGCCACTACTTCTACCACCCCTTCGAGCGCCTCCGGGTCGTCGACGGCCTGCCGCTCACCGACTGGTGGCTGAACAGCCGCTCCGGCGACCGCTTCGACCAGGACGTGTTCCTGATGGCCGCGATCTGCGACGCCGAGAAGTCCCCGCGCTACCTCGACGGCACCCTCTTCGAGCAGGACTTCAAGGAGGGCGGCAACACGACCGAGCGCGACACCCTCACGGAGCAGGACACCCAGTTCCCGTACGCCTACCAGTTCGACGCCTCGCTGCTCGCCGACTTCCTCTCCGGGTACGCCACCGAGCGCGGCGCCAAGCACATCGAGGACGACGTCGTCGAGGTCGTCCAGGACGACCGCGGCTGGATCAGCGGCGTGCGCACCAAGGAGCACGGCCTGATCGAGGGCGACCTCTTCATCGACTGCACCGGCTTCCGCGGCCTGCTGATCAACCAGACCCTGGAGGAGCCGTTCAACTCCTTCCAGGACACCCTGCCCAACAACCGCGCGGTGGCGCTGCGCGTCCCGGTCGACATGGAGAAGCGCGGCCTGCGCCCCTGCACCACCGCCACCGCCTCGGACGCCGGCTGGATCTGGACCATCCCGCTGTTCGGCCGCATCGGCACCGGCTACGTCTACTCCGACGAGTACGCGACGCCCGAGGAGGCCGAGGCCACGCTGCGGGCCAAGGTCGGCCCGGAGTCGGAGGGCCTGGAGGCCAACCACATCAGGATGCGGATCGGCCGCACCCGCAACGCCTGGGTCAACAACTGCGTCGCCATCGGCCTGTCCAGCGGCTTCGTCGAGCCCCTGGAGTCGACCGGCATCTTCTTCATCCAGCAGGGCATCGAGGAACTGGTCAAGCACTTCCCGGACGCCAACTGGGACCCGGGGCTGCGCCGCTCCTACAACCGCATCGTCGGCAACACCATCGACGGCGTACGGGAGTTCCTCGTCCTGCACTACAAGGCCGCGGCCCGCGAGGACAACGCCTACTGGCGGGACGCCAAGACCCGGGTGATGCCCGACGGCCTGGCCGAGCGGATCGAGCTGTGGAAGGCCAAGCCTCCGACGGAGGCCACCATCTTCCCGCACTTCCACGGGTTCGAGTCCTACTCCTACCTGGCCATGCTGCTCGGCCTCGGCGGCATCGAGCTCAAGGCCCCGCCCGCACTCGCCCTGCAGGACGGCAGCCGCGCGGAGAAGGAGTTCCAGCTGCTGAGCGACCAGTCCGCCGAGCTCCTGAAGCGCCTGCCCAGCCAGTACGAGTACCTCGCCCAGATGCACTGACCCCTTCGGCGCCCCGAGAAAGGAGGCACCATGGACAGTCTTCCGTACGTACCGGCCGCGGTGACGCTCGCTCTGCTCGTCCCCGTGGCACTGCTCGGACGCCGGCTGGCGAAGCTGCTGCGGCAGCCGGAGATCGTCGGCGAGATCATGGCCTGCCTCCTGCTCGGGGCGCTGCTGGCGAGCCAGTGGCACTGGAAGCCGGCCACCATGGACGGCGGGGCCGTCCTGGAGAAGGCGGGCCACCTCGGCCTCGCGCTCTTCCTGGTGGGCGCCGTCCACGAGATCCGGGCCGGCGGCAGCCGGCTGGGCGGGCGCAGCATCGCACTGACCGCCGTGGGCTCGCTGCTGCTGCCGCTCGGCTGCGGCGTCGCGTTCGCCGCGTGGGTGCTGGCCGACGGCTCCCCGGCGCTGCGCGGCGGCGCCCCGGCCGGGGTGCTGGTCCTGATGCTGGCGATCGCGCTGGCGGTCACCGCCGTCCCGGTGCTGGCCGGCATCCTGGACGACCGCGGCATGCTCAACACCGCGATCGGCCGGCTCTGCATGGCGGTCGCGGTCTCCATCGACGCCGTCACCTGGTCGCTGCTGGCGATCGCGGTCGGCCTGGCGCACGGCGGCGGGAAGATCACCCCGTACCTGGTGTTCGTCGTCGGCCTGCTGGGCGCCTGGCTGATCCGCCGGGCCGGGGCCCTGCCCGGGCCCCGGGCCTGGGCCGAGCGGATCCCGGTGGCGGTGCCGATCGGGCTGACCGCCGCCGCGGCCGTGGCCGCGGCGCTGACCACCTCGCGGCTCGGCCTCACCGATGTGCTCGGCGCCGTCCTGGTCGCCCTGGCGCTGCCGGGCGACGACGGCGCGGGCCCCTGGACCAGGGCCGCCCACACCGTCGGCGGCTGGGGCCGGATCGTGCTGCCGCTGCTGTTCACGGTGACCGGCATGGGCCTCGCCTCGGCGCCGCTCAGCGTGTTCTCCTGGCAGGCCGTCGTCCTGTCCGTGGTGCTCGCGATCTTCGGCAAGCTGGTCGGCAGCTACTACGGCGCCCGGGCGGCCGGCCGGCCCCCGGTGGAGAGCATGCGGATCGCGGTGTTCCTCAACGCCCGCGGCCTGACCGAGCTCGCCGTCCTCCAGACGGGTTACCAGGCCGGGATCCTCACCCCGGCGCTCTTCCTCGCCCTCGTCGTGATGGCCCTGTTCACGACGGTGCTCAGCGGCCCGCTGCTGTGGGTCATCGACCGGCGCACGGCGAGCGTGGACGCGCCCCGGACCGCGGAGCCGGTCCCCTACCCAGTCGAGCGGTGAATCACGTGGAACTCGTCACCTCAACCCCCTCCGACTTCCGGACCTTCATGTCCGGCTTCCCGAGCGGCGTCGCCATCGTCACCTCGCTGGACGACGCCGGCCGGCCCTGGGGCATGACCTGCTCCGCCCTGTGCAGCGTCACCGTCGAACCGCCCACCCTGCTGGTCGGCATGCGGGCGGAGAGCCCGACCCTGAAGGCCGTGCTGCGCAGCGGCCAGTTCGCGGTGAACCTGCTGCACGCCGAGGGCCGCGGCACCGCCGAACTGTTCGCCTCCGGCGACCCGGACCGGTTCGACGCCACCACCTGGCGGCTGCCCCCCGGCGCGGGCGGACCCCACCTCGTCCACGACGCCCACGCGGTGGCCGACTGCCGGGTCAGCCAGCTGGTCCCCGTCGGCGGCCAGCGGATGGTCTTCGGCGAGGTCATCCGGATCACCGAGCTCAGCGACGCGTCGCCGCTGCTCTACGGGAGGAGACAGTTCAGCTCCTGGCCCGCCTAGCAGAGCTAGCAGAGCGTCCCCACAAGACGCCCAGACCACCGTTGTGGAGGAGAGATGACCGCTCAACCCACCGACGCGGACACGCCGCAGGGCACACCCGCCCGCGACCAGGGCATCCAGCGCCACAGCGCGATGCCGGTCCGGAAGTACCAGCCGTACCAGGCGGTCGGGCTGCCCGACCGCGGCTGGCCGGGCCGCCGCGCGGAACAGGCCCCGCTGTGGTGCAGCGTCGACCTGCGGGACGGCAACCAGGCCCTGACCGACCCCATGGACATCACCCGCAAGCGGCGGATGTTCGACCTGCTGGTCGCCATGGGGTTCAAGGAGATCGAGGTCGGCTTCCCCACCTCCTCGCAGGACGACCACGCCTTCCTCCGCCACCTCGTCGACACCGGCGCGATCCCGGACGACGTCGTCGTCCAGGTCATGACGCCGATCCGCGGCGACTTCATCGAACGCACCGTCAAGGCCCTGGAGGGCGTGCCCCGCGCCGTCCTCCAGATCTTCAACCCGACCTCGGAGGTCCAGCGCCGCCTGGTCTTCCGCAAGGACCGCCGGCAGACCACCGCCATGGCGCTCGACGGGGCCGAACAGGCCCTCAAACTCCAGGACTCGATCCCCGGCACGGAGATCTACCTCCAGTACGCGCCGGAGTCCTACACCCAGACCGAGCCGGACTACGCGCTCGAACTCTGCAACGCCGTCCTCGACTTCTGGGCCCCGCGGGCCGCGCACACGCTGCGGATCAACCTGCCCTCCACCGTCGAGGTGTTCCCGCCGCAGGAGTTCGCCGACCGGATCGAGTACACCCACCGCAACCTGCTCCACCGCGAGCGCACCATCCTCAGCGTGCACCCGCACAACGACCGCGGCAGCGGCGTCGCCGCCGCCGAACTCGCCGTCCTCGCCGGGGCCGACCGGGTCGAGGGCACCCTGTTCGGCAACGGCGAGCGCTCCGGCAACGTCTGTCTGGTCACCCTGGCCATGAACCTGTTCTCCCAGGGCGTCGACCCGATGCTGGACCTGAGCGACATCGACGGCATCCGCCGCATCGTCGAGAGCTGCAACCAGATGCCCGTCCCCGCCCGCCACCCGTGGGCCGGCGACTTCGTCTACACCTCCTTCGCCGGCTCCCACCAGGACGCCATCGCCAAGGGCCTGCGCGCCCGCGAGGAGTCCGGGCAGGAGGTCTGGGACGTGCCGTACCTGCCGATCGACCCGCGCGACATCGGCCGCGACTACCAGGCGCTGATCCGGATCAACACCCAGTCCGGCAAGGGCGGCATCGCCCACCTGCTGCGCACCGAGTACGGCATCGAGCTGCCGCGCCGCCTCCAGATCGACTTCGCCGCCGAGATGCAGGCGGTCTGCGAGGAGATCGGCGGCGAGATCACCGGCGACCAGCTGTGGGAGCACTTCGTCGAACGGTACGTGGCGCTGGGCACCGAGACCGTGCCCGGCCTGCCGGAGCCGGAGCCGCTGGCGGCGGAGCCCGGCGACACCCGCTGGAGCGGGGCCACCGCCGAGGCGGTGGCCGGCTACGGGCTCGACGCCGTCATCCAGGGCCTCGTCGTGGAGCGGGCGGGCGCACCGCTGAACGCGGTCACCGCCGCCTTCGAGATCGTCGTGGACTCCCACTCCTACTGGGGGGTCGGCATCGCCGAGGAGGAGGGCACGGCCGTAGGCCGGGCCGTCCGGGTCGCGTGCCTGCGGGCGCTGCTGGACACCGAGCGGTCCGGTCTGTCCGAGGCCCGCTAGGGCCGGCGGGCTGAGCAGGTCCGCAGGTCCGGAGGGCTGAACAGGGCCGACGGGCCGGACAGGTCCGCAGGGCTCAACAGGGCCGCCGTGGGCGGGGGAGGGAGGAGCCGAACATGCCCTGGAACACCTTGATCGACGTGGCACGGGAGGACGTGCTCCCGCTGACCGCCCAGATCCGGGACGGCA
This sequence comes from Kitasatospora sp. NPDC058478, assembly GCF_042720345.1. Classification (NCBI taxonomy): domain Bacteria; kingdom Bacillati; phylum Actinomycetota; class Actinomycetes; order Kitasatosporales; family Streptomycetaceae; genus Kitasatospora; species Kitasatospora sp. NPDC058478. Next base: position 58,457 of record NZ_JBHXML010000015.1, read on the forward strand.
TCAAGCGGGAGATCGCCGAGGGGGCGCTGCACCCCGGCACCCGGCTGCCGTCGAGCCGTCAGCTCGCCGAGGACCTCCGGGTGTCCCGCAGCGTCGTCGTCGAGGCCTACGGGCAACTCGTCGCCGGCGGCTACCTGGAGGCCACCCGGGGATCGGGCACCCGGGTCGCCACCCACCTGGACCGGGGCACCCGGATGCCGACCCTGCTCGGCGACGCCCGCCCCGCCCCGGTGATCCGCTGGGACCTGCGGGCCGGCGGCGCCGACGCCTCCGCCTTCCCCCAGCGCGAGTGGCTGGCCGCCTACCAGCGGGCCGCGCGCCGGCTCGGCCCGCGCGACCTCGGGTACCCGCCGGTGTCCGGCGTCCCGGCGCTGCGCGCCGAACTCGCCCGCTACCTCGGGCGGGCGCGCGGCGTGCACACCACCCCCGAGCACGTCATGGTGGTCTCCGGGTTCGCCCAGACGCTCGGCCTGGTCTGCGCCACGCTGCCCCGCACCGGCCTCGGCGCGCTCGCCGTCGAGGACCCGTGCCACCCGCAGCAGCGCCAGTTCATCGTCGAGTCGGGACTGGACTGCCCGTCCGTCCCGGTCGACGAGCACGGCATCGACGTGGCCGCGCTCGCCCGCACCGGCGCCCGCGCGGTGCTGGTCACCCCCGCCCACCAGTTCCCCACCGGCGCCGTGCTCAGCGCCGAGCGGCGGGCCGCCCTGGTCCGCTGGGCGGAGGACGTGGACGGCTGGATCATCGAGGACGACTACGACGGCGACCTCTGGCTGGACCACGGCCGCCGGCCCACCGCGCTGCAACGGCTGTCCCCCTCCCGGGTGCTCTACGCGGGCACCGCGAGCAAGTCGCTGGCCTCCGGGATGCGGCTGGGCTGGCTGGTCGCCCCGCCCCGGCTGCGCCGCCGTCTGGAGGAGGTCCGCTCCCAACGGGACCTCGGCTGCGACGTGTTCACCCAGCACGCGTTCGCCGAACTGCTGGACGGCGGCGAACTCGACCGGCACCTGCGGCGCCAGCGCGAACGGCTGCGGGCCCGCCGCGAGGTCTTCCACGAGGCCGTGCGGCGCCGGCTGCCCGGGGCCAGGATCGTGGGCGCCTTCGCCGGCCTGCACGCCTACGTCCAGCTCCCGCACCGGGTGGACGAGGCCGCGCTGGTCGCCCGGGCGCTGCGCCGCTCGGTGCTGGTGCGCGGCGGCCGCTCGTACCACCACCGGTCCTGGCAGTCCGGGCCGGCCCTGGTGGTGGGGTACGCCGGGGTGCCCCGCAGCGGCGTCGCCGAGGCGGTGCGGGAACTGGGGGAGGCCTACGCCGAGTCGGCGGCGGACGGCTGCCTGCGCAGTGCCTGAGCCGCGCCCCGGCTTTGCCCGGAATGCGGCCGGGGCGGCACCGAGAGACGGCCGGACGCCCGGACGGACAGCGGACAGACAGCGGAGAGTCGAGGACACGGCATGGTGACGACGAGGACGGGTGGCGCCCCCGCGCCGCTCGCGGTGCGCGAGGCGGCCTGGCACCTGCCGGAGCAGCGGGTGCCGGTCGGCGAGCTGCCCGAACTGGCGGGCCTGGACGGCGAGCGCAGAACCACGCTGGCCGGCCTGGGCATCGACACCGTGGCCGTCGACCGCGAGCTCGGCCCGACCGGGCTGGCCGAGCGGGCGGCCCGCAGCGCGCTGGCCGGCGCCGGGCTCGCCGCCCAGGACCTGGACGCCCTGATCGTCGTCGACTCCCGGGCCCCCGAGACCCTGCTCAGCTCCGAGGCGACCAGGCTCCAGGCCCGGCTCGGCGCCGACCGGGCCGTCACCTTCGGCGTCGGCGGCCTCGGCTGCGTCTCGCTCGGCCCGGCCCTGCTCGCCGCCCGCGGACTGCTCGCCGCCGACCCCGACGTCCGGCACGTCCTGGTCGCCCACGCCTCCACCCCGGCCACCCCCGGCCGCTACCGGCACCCCGTCACCGTCAACGGGGACGCCGGGCAGGCCCTGCTGCTCGCCCGCACCGGCCCGGTGCGGGTGCTCGACCTGGTCCAGGAGACCAACGGCGCGTACTGGGACCTCTTCCGGGTGGACTACCGGGACCGCCCCTGGGAGAGCTGGCAGGAGGAGTGCCGGGACCTGCCCGGCTACTCCTTCCGGCTCGCGGTGGAGACCAGGAACCGGCTCACCGCGCTCCTGGAGCGGCTGCTCAAGCGGCACGGCCTCGACCGCGCCGACGTCGCCGGCTACGCCAGCCAGAACCTCTCGGCGGGCGGACTGCGCTTCCTGGCGGAGTCGCTGGGCGTCGACCTCCTGCCGGAGTGCCGGGAGAACCTGGCCCGGTACGGCCACCTGGGGCCGAACGACGTCTTCCTCAACCTCTGGACGGCGCTGGCGAACGGGCGGCTGGCCGAGGGCGACCGGGTCGTCCTGGTCAACGTCAGCCCGGTGGCGGCCTGGAACCTGCTGCTGGTGGAAATCGGACCCTGGGAGAGCACCGCGTGACCGACACGGCAATCGAGATACGGGAGTTCCTGACCGTCGCACTGCGCCGGCCGGTGGCGCCGGACGAGGACTACTTCGCACTGGGGCTCGCGGACTCGCTGTTCGCGCTGGAGCTCGTGGTCTTCGTCGAGGAGCGGTTCGACATCCGGATCGAGGTGGACGACCTCGACCTGGACTCCTTCCGCACCGCCGAGCGGATCGCCGCGCTGGTCGAGCGCAAGCGGGCCGGCCTGGGCACGGGCGAGGAGACGGGGGCCGGCTGTGCCGCCCACGGCTAGCGAGACCAGGCCGTCCGCCCCGTCCGACCTGGGGGCTTCGGCGGTCGGCGCCGCGGCCGAGCTGGCCGCCGCCGTCCGCGACGAGGCCGCCCGCTGGGACGAGCAGGGCGCGCTGCCCGACGAGGCCGTCCGCGCGGTGGCCGCCGCCGGGCTGCTCGGCCTCGACCTGCCCGCCCGCCACGGCGGCGCCGGCGCCACCCCGGCCCAGCTGGGCGAGGCCGTCGCGCACCTGGGCGGCGTCTGCGGCGCCCTGCGCGCGCTGCTCACCGTCCAGGGCATGACGGCCGCGGCGCTGCTGCGCTGGGGCGGCGAGGAGCAGCGCGCGCGGTGGCTGCCCGCGCTGGCCTCCGGCGAACGCCTGGCCGGCTTCGCCGCCACCGAACGGGAGGCCGGCAGCGCGCTCGCCGAGGTCGGCACGCGGATCGAGGACGACGGCGAACGGCTGGTCGTCACCGGCGCCAAGCGCTGGGTGACCTTCGGGCAGAGCGCCGACGTGTTCCTGGTGCTGGGGCGCACCGACGCCGGCCCGACGGCCGTCCTGGTGGAGGCCGACCGGCCCGGGATCGTCCGCGAGCCCGTCAGCGGCCAACTCGGCCTGCGCGCCGCGCGGATCGCCCACCTCACCTTCGACCGGGTGCGGGTGCCCCGGGAGAACCTGGTGGCGCCGCCCGGGCTGGGCCTGACCCACACCGCCGCCGTGGCGCTGGACCACGGCCGGTTCACGGTGGCCTGGGGCTGCGTCGGCATGGCGGAGGCCTGCCTGGCCGACGCCGCCGAGCACGCCACGCGCCGGGTCCAGGGCGGCGTGCCGCTGGCCGGGCACCAGCTGGTGCGCTCGCTGCTCGCCCGCTCCGCCGTCGACACGGCGGCCGCCCGGGCGCTGGCCGAGCGGGCCGCCGAGGCCAGGGCCGGCTCGCCGCTGGGCGCCGCCACCGAGACCGTGGTCGCCAAGTACGCGGCGGCCGGGGCGGCGAAGGCGGTCGCCGACCGGGCCGTCCAGATCCTCGGCTCGGCGGGCTGCGAGCCCGGCGTCCGGGCCGGCCGGTTCTACCGGGACGCCAAGGTGATGGAGATCATCGAGGGCAGCCCGCAGGTCGCCGAACTGCACATCGCCGACCGCCTGTTGCGTCAGGGGGTGCGCCGATGACCGGGCCGCAGCCGGGGCCGCAGCGGAGTGGGGCGGAGGAGAGCAGGCCGCAGCGGAGTGGGGCGGAGCCGAGTAGGGCGGAGCCGACCGTCAAGGTCCTGGTCTGGGACCTCGACGACACCCTCTGGGACGGCACCGTGCTGGAGGGCGACGATCCGGTGCCGTTCCCCGCCGCGACCGCCGCCCTGCGGGCGCTGGACGAGCGCGGCGTCCTGCACGCCGTCGCCAGCCGGAGCGACCGGGCCGTCGCCACCGCACACCTGGAACGGCTCGGGCTGCACGAGCTGTTCACCGTGCTGGAGATCGGCTGGGGGCCCAAGTCGGGCGCGGTGCGCCGGATCGCCGAGGCCATCGGCATCGGGCTGGACACCGTGGCCTTCGTCGACAACGATCCGGTCGAGCGCGCCGAGGTGGCCGCCGCCCACCCCGTGGTGCGCTGCTACCCGGCCGAGCAGGTCGCCGCGCTGGCCGAACTGCCGGAGTTCCGGCCCGAGTTCGTCACCGCCGACGCCCGCGAACGCCGGCTGCGCTACCGCGGCGAGGCGCTCCGCACCCAGGCCCGGGAGGATCACCAGGGCACCCCCGAGGAGTTCCTCGCCTCTCTGGAACTGGAGTTGACGATCCGTCAGGCCGGTCCGGACGACCTCGCCCGCGCCCACGAGCTCACCGTCCGCACCCACCAGCTCAACACCACCGGCCGGACCTACGGCCTGACGGAGCTGCGCGCCCTGTGCGACTCGCCCGACCACCGGGTGCTGGTCGCCGAACTGACCGACCGGTTCGGCGACTACGGCACCATCGGCCTCGCGCTGAGCGAGCGGACCGGGCACCGGGAAGGCGACGGCCCGGCCGGGCCGGCCGAGGTGCTGCGGCTGCTCCTGCTGTCCTGCCGGGTGATGTCCCGGGGCATCGGGCCGGCGCTGATCGGGCACGTCGTGCGCGCGGCGCTCGCCGAAGGGCGCCGCCCGCTGGCCGAGTTCGTGCCCACCGACGTCAACCGGGTGATGCTGGTGAACCTCCGGTTCGCCGGGTTCACCGTGGTGGGCCAGGAGGGGGAGGGGCGGCTGCTGCTCGGCTACCCGCCCGCCGCTCCGCCGCCCTCGCCGCCGGGCCACCTGCGTCTGATCACCCCCGAGGCCCCCTCCGCTCCCGAGGCCCCCGAGGCGCCCAACGCCCCTGCCGCCCTTGAGGCCCCCGAGGCCCGGAACCGGCCGTGACCGGGCCGCAATCCGTCGTGACCAGGAAGGACACCGTGCACCCGCAAGACACCCAGAACCGCGAGGCAGGCGAGGCCCGGGCGGCCCGCACCGACCGGATCCCGGTCGGGATCGTCGGCGCCGGCACGATGGGCACCGCCGTCGCCCAGGTCTTCGCCGCGGCCGGGCACCCCGTGGTGGTGGTCGACCGGCAGCGGGCCGCCCTCGACGCCGGCCCCGGCCGGCTGCGGGACGGCCTGCGCGCCGCGCGGCTGCTCGGCCGCCGCCCGGCCCCCGGTGGGGCTCGTGCCGAGACCCCCGGCGAGGCCCGCCCCTCGGCGGCGGAGACCGTCGAACTGGTCGACTGGACGGACGAGTTCGGGCGGCTGGCGGCGGCCGGCTTCGTGGTGGAGTGCGCCTCCGAGCGGCTGGCCGTCAAGGAGCAGGTGCTCCGGGAGCTCGACCGGGTCTGCGCCCCCGCCGCGGTGTTCGCCTCCTGCACCTCGGCGATCCCGGTCGAGCGGCTCGCCTCCTACACCGACCGGGCCGACCGGGTGCTCGCCACGCACTTCATGAACCCCGCGTACCTCAAGGAGGCGGTCGAGGTGGTGCGCGGCCCGGCCACCACCGCCCGGACGCTGGAGACCACCCTCGCCCTGCTCGCCGGGGTCGGCCGCCGCGCCCACGTCGTCCGCGACTCGCCGGGCTTCGTCTCCAACCGGGTGCTGATGCCGATGGTCAACGACGCGGCCGCCCGGGTGCAGGAGGGCGTGGCCGACGCGGAGACCGTCGACCTGATCTTCCAGGAGTGCTTCGGCCACGCCATGGGCCCGCTGCGCACGGCGGACCTGATCGGGCTCGACACCATCGTGGACACCCTCGACGTCCTGCTGGAGACCACCGGCGACGAACGGTTCCGGCCCTGCGACCTGCTGCTCGACCTGGTGCGGCGCGGACACTTCGGCCGCAAGACCGGGCTGGGCTTCCACGCCTACGGGACCCGCCCGTGACCGCCGGCCGTCCGGCCATCGACGTGCTCGACCTGATCCGGGAACGGGTCCGCGCGCTGCCCGACCGGACCGCCGTGGTGGTCGGCGAGCAGAGTCTGACGTATCGTCAACTCGATGTCGAAACCAAGGCGTTGGCCGATCGGCTGGCCGCTGCCGGGGCCGCCCCCGGCCGGCTCGTCCTGATCCACCGCCGCCAGGGCGTGCGCACCGTCGTCGGCATGCTGGCCGCGCTGCGGCTGGGCGCCGCCTGGTGCGTCCTGGAACCCGATCGCCCCGCCGCGATGGTGCGCGCCCTGCTGCGCGACAGCGGCTGCGCCGTCCTGGTGTACGACGACGGCGACCCGGCCACCCCGCCCGCCGCCGTGCGGGAGCTGACGGCCGGCTGCGGGCAGCCCGTCACGGCGGTGGCCGAGAGCGGACCGGCCCCTGCTCCGGCGGTGGCCGCTGGCCGGTCGGACGCCGTGGTGCCCCCGACCGCACCGGCCTACGCCGTCACCACCTCCGGGACCACCGGGGAGCCCAAGGCCGTCCTGGTCTCCCGCGGCGCGCTCGCCCACCTGGTCGCCTCCCGCGCCGAGGACCCCGCCGCGACCACCTTCACCGCCTCCCGGCTCTCCTGGGACGCGCCGCTGCTGATGCTGTTCCACACGCTCTGCGGCGGCGGCACGGCGGTGCTGCCCGACGAACGGGCCCTGCCCGACCCGGAGGCCGCCGCCGCGCTGATCCGCCGCCACCGGGTCGAGGTGGCGGTCGGCCCGCCCTCGTTCCACCTGCTGGTGCTGCCCCACCTGGCCGGCGCCGACGCCCACCTGCGGCAGTGGATCGTCGGCGGGGAGGCGCTGTCGGCAGCGCAGGCCGAGCGGCACCGGGCCGTCCTGCCCGGCACCCGGCTGGTCAACGAGTACGGCGCCACCGAGACCACCGTCACCGTGCTCGCCCAGCCGGTCACGCCCGCGCCGCTCGACCCCGTCCCGATCGGGCGGTCCACCCCGGGCAACCGGATCCACCTGCTGGACGAGCGGCTCGCCCCGGTCGGCCCCGGGCGGACCGGCGAGCTGTACGTGGCCGGGCCGCAGGTCGCCGAGGGCTACGCCGGGCGCCCGGCCGACACTGCGCTGCGCTTCCTCCCCGACCCCTTCGCCACCACCCCCGGCGCCCGGATGTACCGCACCGGGGACCTCGCCTCCGCCGACCCCACCGGGGCGCTGGTGTTCCGCGGCCGGGCCGACGGGCAGCTCAAGGTGCGCGGCGTCCGGGTCGAACGCGAGGCCGTCGAAGCGGCGCTGGAGCGCCACCCCGCCGTCCGGCAGGCCGCCGTCCTCGCCGTGACCGGCCCCGACGGCGCCACCGCGCTGGCCGCGTGCTGGCTCCCCGCCGACCCCGCCGCCCCCGTGCCGGACACCGCCGAACTGCTGGCGCACTGCACCGCCCTGCTCGGCGGCCAGGCCCGGCCGGAGCGCTTCGTCCGGGTGGCCGGCTTCCCGCTCGCGCCGTCCGGCAAGACCGACCTCCAGGCGCTGCGCGCCCTGCTCGCCGAAGACCCCGAAGACCCCGGCGAGCCCGGCGGGCCGGACGGTCTCTGCGGCCGCGACGAGCCCGGCGGACGCGACGAGCCCGCCGGGGCGGACGGCGCCCCGCAGCTCGTGACGCGCTACTGGACCGAGGTCCTCGGGCACGGCGACTTCGGACCGGACGACGACTTCTTCGCCGTCGGCGGCAACTCGCACCGGATCGTCGAACTCCACCTGCGCCTCGAAGGCCGCTGGCCCGGCGCCGTCCGCGTCGGCCGGCTCTTCGACCTGCGCACCGTCGCCGAGCAGGCCGCGGCCGTCGCCCCGGAGGCCGCCACCCCGGAGGCGGCCACCCGGGATCCCGCCACCCCGGAGGCCGCCACCCGGGAGCCCGTCGCCCCGGCGGCCGGACCGCCCACGGGCGGCGCCCGGCCCGACGCCGCGTACGAAGTCTGACGAACGGGAGAGAGCAGCAGTGACCAGGACCCCAGCGACGGCCCCCGCCGACACCGACATCGCCGTCGTCGGCATCGGCGCCCGCTTCCCCGACGCCGACGACCTGGCGGCCTTCCGGGCCAACCTCGCCGCCGGCCGGGACTCCGTCGGGGGCATGCCCGCCGCCCGGGCCGCCGCCACCGGGCTCGACCCGGACGCGGGCTACCTGCCGATGGGCCACCTCGCCGACGTCCACACCTTCGACCACGCCTTCTTCGGCCTCTCCCGGCGCGAGGCCGCCCTGATGGACCCCCAGCAGCGGATCGCGCTGGTCCTCGCCCACCAGGCCGTCGAGGACGCCGGCCACGCCGCGAGCGCCCTGCGCGGACGCCAGGTCGCCGTGGTGCTCAGCGCCGCCGCCTCCGGCTACCTCGGCGCCGCCACCGAGCCCGGCCCGCTCAGCGCCCTCGGCAACGTGCCCTTCGCGCTGCCCGCCCGGATCGCTCACGTGCTCGGCTTCGAAGGCCCCTGCTACGCCGTCGACACCGGCTGCAACGGCTCGCTCGTCGCCGTCCACCAGGCCTGCCGCGAACTGCGCGACGGCGAGGCCGAGTACGCGCTCGCCGGCGGATTCAGCCTGCGCTCCGGCGGCCTGCCCGCCCGGCAGACCGAGGGCATGACCGAACTCGTCTCCCCGAGCGGCCGCTGCCGGGCCTTCGACGCCGACGCCGACGGCACCGCCAGCGGCGAGGGCGGCGCCGTCCTGCTGCTCACCACCCTCGGCCGGGCCCGCGCCGACGGCACGCCCGTCCACGCCGTCATCCGCGGCAGCGCCGTCCGGCACAACGGCCGGGCGGCCGCCACCATCAGCACCCCGAGCGCACCCGCGCACGCGGCGGTGATCGGCGCGGCCTGGCGCGCCGCCGGGCTCGACCCCGCCCTGGCCGGCTACCTGGAGGCGCACGGCTCCGGCACCCGGCTCGGCGACGCCGTCGAACTGGAGGGCCTGGCCCAGGTGTTCGGGCCGCGCGGGTTCGGGGCGCGGGGCCGGCGGCTGCCGATCGGCTCGGTGAAGACCAACGTCGGCCACCTCGACCACGCGGCCGGGATCGCCGGCCTGGTCAAGGCCGTCCTCGCGGTCGGCCACGGCGAGCTGTACCCGTCCCTGCACTTCCGCCGGCCCGTCGACGAGGCAGCCCTCGAACCCGTCGAGGTGGTCACCGCGCTGCGCCGCTGGGAGGGCGAGGAGCGGATCGCCGGCGTCAGCTCGTACAGCCTCGGCGGCATCAACGCCCACTGCGTGGTCCAGCGGCCGCCTGTGCCCCCGCGCGCCGACCGGTCGGGCGCGCCCCGGCTCGTCGGCGTCTCCGCGCGCAGCCGCACCGCGCTCGCCCGGCTCTGCGCCGACCTCGGCGCCGCGCTGACCGGCCCGGCCGCCCGCGACACCGACCTCGACGACGTCGCCCTCACCCTCAACTCCGGGCGCACCCACTACGGGCACCGGGCGGCGGTGTGGGCCCGCGACACCGCCGAACTCGGCCGGGCCCTGCTCGAACGGGCGGCCCGGCTCGACGCCTCGGCACCGGCCGGCGGCGCCCCGCGCGGCGGCCGGACCAGGCCGCCCGCCGTCTGCCTGCTGCTCTCCCCGGACGCCGTGCCCGACGCCCCCGGCCCGGCGGAGCTGCCCGACGCGCTGCCCGCCACCGGCCCGGCGGCCCGGCTGCTCGCGGGCCAACTCGCCCTCCATCGCGAGCTGTCGCGCTGCGGCGTGCCCGTCGGGACCGTGCTGAGCAGCGGCGTCTCCCGGTACGCCGCCCGGTACCTGCTCGGCACCCTCACCGCCGAGGACACCCGCGAACTCGCCACCGCCACCGCCGCCGGAGCCGAGGCCGCGCCGCCCGACCGGGACCGGCTCGTCGCGGCGGCCGAACGGCTCGCCGCCGCCGGGCCGGTGGTGTTCCTCGACCCCGGCCCCGGCGGCGTCCTCGGCCGGCTGCTCGCCGAGCGGTTCGGCCCGGAGGGGCAGGACGGCGCCCGGCTGGTCACGGCCGCCGGTGACGGCGGCGGAGGCTTTGCCGCGCTGCTCGGCCGGCTGTACGAATGCGGCCTGGACCTGGACTGGCCGGCGCTCGGCCCCGAGCCCGGCACCGCCCGCCGGCTGCGCCTGCCCGGACACCCGCTGGCTGCCACCCCCTGCTGGATCCGGCCCGCACCGGCGGCCCCCGCCCTGCCCGTCGCATCCGTGGCGCCCGTCGTGTCCGTCGCGCCCGCCGCGCCCGCCGTCGAGCGCACCGGGACCGGCCCCGCCGAGGACCCCGAACGCTGGCTCGCCGAAGTCCTGGGAGAACTCCTGCACAGCGAGCAGCCGCCCGGCCCGGAGGCCGACTACTTCGAACTCGGCGGCAACTCGATCATCGCCCTCCAGCTCGCCGACCGGATCCAGACCCGCTTCGGCTTCCGCCCCCGGCTGCTCGACGTCTACGAACACCCCGCCGTCGGCGCGTTCGCCGACCTCATCCGCCGCCGGGCCGGCGCCCCCGCGGCCCCCGCCCTGCCGCCGATCACCCCCCGCGACACACCGCCCGTCACCTCCTTCGGCCAGGACCGGATCTGGTTCCACCACCAGCTCGACCCCGACACCACGCTCTACAACCTCCCGATGGTCAGCCTGATCAGCGGCCCGCTCGACGTCGACGCCGTCCGCGGCATGTGGCACGACCTGATGCTGCGCCACGAAGTGCTGCGCTCCAACTTCGCCGAGGAGGACGACGAGCCGGTGCTGCGCATCAGCCCGGAGCCCGGCGACTTCTTCACCCTCCGGGACGTCTCCGCCGAGCCGGACCCGCTCGCCGCCGCCCGCGAACTCGTCCGGCAGGCCGCCGAGCACCGCTTCGACCTCGCCCACGACCCCCTGGTGCGGGTGCTCGTGGTCCGCACGGCCCCCGAGCAGCACGTGCTCCAGGTGACCATGCACCACGCCGTCAACGACGGCGCCTCACCGCGGATCTTCGAACGCGAGCTGCCCGAGCTGTACGCCGCCCGCCGCGAGGGCCGCCCGCACCGGCTCGCGCCGCTGCCCGTCCAGTTCGCCGACTACGCGGCCTGGCAGCGCGAACTGGTGGCCGGCTCGGCTCTGGACGGCGAACTCGCCTACTGGTGCGAGACCTTGCGGGACGCGCCGGTGCTGCGGCTGCCCACCGACCACCCGCGCCCGGCCCGCAAGGACCACGCGGGCGACCTCGCGGTGTTCACCGTGGACGCCGCCCTGATGCGGGAGCTGCGGCGGCTCGCGGCCGACCGCTCCGTCACCCTCTTCGTGGTCCTGCTCGCCGGCCTCTACCTGCTGCTGGCCCGCCGCAGCGAGCAGGACGACCTGGTCGTCGGCATCCCGACCACCGGGCGCAACCGGCCCGAACTCGAAGGCCTGATCGGCTTCTTCAACAGCACCGTGGCACTGCGCGCCGACCTGTCCGGCGCCCCGTCGGTGACCGCCTTCCTGCACCGGGTGCGCGCCGTGGTGCTGGAGTCCCTGGAGCACCAGGAGATCCCCTTCGACCGGGTCGTCCAGGCGCTGACGGACGAGCGCGATCCGGGCCGGAGCCCGCTGTTCGACGTGTTCTTCGTGCACCAGGAGCTGCCGCCGATCCAGCAGATCGAGGGCACCTCGACCGGGTACTTCGACATCGGCCACAGCGCCGGCAACCTGTTCGGCGGCCTGCCGGCGGGCACCGCCAAGTTCGACCTCACCCTGATCACCTCCGACCGGGTCGGCGACGACGCCATGACCGCCTGCCTGGAGTTCAGCACCCAGCTGTTCACGGGGGCGACGGCGGCCGCGTTCGTCGAGGAGTACACGGCGCTGCTCCGTGAACTCGCCGCAGCCGACGGCGAGTTGCCGATCTCCCGGCTGTGGGCCGGGGCGCCGGCGGCCGTCTCCTCTGATGCGGCGCTGCCGGCCGCCCCCGCCGGCCCGCCCGGGCCCGTCCGGCTCGACGTCCCCACCGACCGCCCCCGCCCGGGCCGCCCCGACTACACCGAGCGCAGCGTCACCGTCCCGGTCGACGAGTCGCTGCGCAACGCGATCGCCCGGTTCGGCCCGCACCCCGACCGGGTGCTGCGGGCCGGCTGGCTGGTGCTGCTCTCGTGGATCGCCGGCCAGGACGAGGTGGCGGTCGGCCTGCCCGGCGGCGCCCTGCTGCGGGCCGACCTCGCCGACGAGCCCGCCTTCACCGACCTGCTCGGGCGCACCACCCCCGACGGGACGGCCGGCCCCGGAGCCGAGCCCCCGGTCCGCTCCCGGGGCGACGGCGGAGGCCACGGCGTCGGTCACGGCGCCGCCCCGCGCGGGGTCGAACTCGACCTGGGGTGGCGGGCGGAGAGCGGCGCCGCCCCCACGGCGCTGACCGTGCACTACGCCCCCGAACTCTTCGACCCGCCGACCGCGACCGGCTTCGCCACCGGCCTGCGCGAGCTGCTGCGCGGCCTGCTCGCCGAGCCCGACCGCCCGGTCCACGACGTGGCGGCCGACTACGCCGACTACGCGGACCAGGCCGACGGTGCGGACCACGCCGACCACGCCGACCACGGCGACGCGCCCGAGACCGTGACCCCGCACCCCGACGACGACACCGTGAGGGCCCTGTGAGCAGCTCCACCGCCACCCCGCTCGACGCCGCCCGGCGTGCCGTCCTGCGGGACACCCCGCTCCTTCCCGCCGACTGCGTGGCGCGCCTGGTCCGCTTCGAGGGCCCGGTCGGGCTGGACCGGCTGCGCCGCGCCGTGGCCCGGGCCCTGGCCGAACGCCCGGACCTGCACACCGGCTACCGCGCCGCCGCCGGGGGCGGCCCCGGCCTGCTCCGCCCGGCCGACCCGGCCCAGCCGCCCGCCGTCGCGGTGATCGACCTCGACCCGGAGGAACTGGACGGCTGGCTCGCCGCCGAGCTCGTCCGCCCGCTCGACCTGCTCGGCGGGCCGCTGCTGCGCCACGTGCTGATCCGCCGATCCGACGGCGGGCTCAGCTGGTTCCAGCGCCACCACCGGCTGGTCGACGACGACGCCGGGCTGGCCGCGCTCGTCCGCCGGGCCGGCGAGCTGTACGCCGAGGACGCCGCGGATGCCGAGACGGCCCCGGTCCCCGCCCTGGTACCTGCCCCCGCCCCGGACCCGGACGCCGACCGGCCCGCCGACCGGGCGTACTGGCGGGAGGTCCTGGGGACCGCCGGCCCCGAGCCCGCCGCCGCCCGCCCGGCCGGGGCCGTCGCGCCGCCGGCCGAGCTGCCCTGGCTGCCGGTGGCCGACCCGGCCGCACTGGCCCGGGCCGCCCGGGCCGGCGGTGCGGGCCCCGCCGCGGTGCTGCTCGCCGCCGCCGCCGTCCACGCGCACCGGCTGACCGGCGCCCGGGAGCTGCTGCTCGGACACTGGCGCCCGGCGCCCGGCCCGGGCGGCCGCGGCCTGGTCGTCCCGGTGCGCCTGGCCCCGGCCCCCGGGCTCAGCTTCACCGCCGTCCTCCGGCAGGCCGGCCGCGCCCTGCGCGCGGTCCGGCGCCACGGCCACCGGCCGGACCTCGACCTGCCCTGGGGCCCGTCCTCCGGGTACGGCCTGGTCACCGGGATCGCCGACAGCGCCGAGCGGGTGGCGTACGGCCCCGGGACGGTCGCCGTCCTGGCCCGCGCCTGGGGCGAGCCGCTGCCCGGCCTGTTCCTGCGTGCCGACCCCACCCCCGGCCCGGCGGACCGGGACGGGGCGTGGCGGGTCGCCGCCGGCGGCCACGGCGCCGACCCGGCGGCCCACCGCCGGCTGGTCCGGCTGCTGGCGCGGCTGGCGGCCCGGCCCGACGAGCCGATCCACTCCTTCGACCTCGCCGACGGGGACGAGCTCGCCCTGCTGCGGAAGGCCAACGCCACCGAACACGCGGTGCCCGAGACCACCGTGCCCGCCGCGTTCGCCGCCCAGCTGGCGCGGACCCCGTCCGCCGTCGCGGTGCGCGGCGGGGGAGAGGTGCTGGACTACGCCGAACTGGACGGGCGCTCCGAGCGGATCGCCCGGCTGCTCGCCGGCCTCGGTGTCGGCCGCGAGGACGTCGTCGCGGTGCTGCTGCCCCGCACGCCCGCCCTGGTCGCGGCCGTGCTGGGCGTGCTGAAGGCCGGCGCCGCCTACCTCCCGGTCGACCCGGGCCACCCGCGCGGCCGGGTGGAGTTCGTGCTCGCGGACGCCCGCCCCCGGGTGGTGCTGACCACGGCGCAGCTGGCCGCCGCCGTGCTGCCGGAGCCGGCCGCCGACGGCCCGTCCGTCGTCCTGCTGGACGAGCCCGCTGCCGTCGAGACCGCCTGCCCCGCGCCCGCCGGTCCCGAGATCGCCGAGGCGAAGCCCACCCGCCCGCTGCCCGGCAACGCGGCGTACGTCATCCACACCTCCGGCTCCACCGGGACGCCGAAGGGCGTGGTGGTCACCCACCGGGCCGTGGCCAACCTCGCCGCCTGGGCGGCGGCCGAGCTCGGCCCCGAGGCGCTCTCCCGGGTGCTCGGCTCCACCTCGCTCTCCTTCGACCTGTCGGTCTTCGAGCTCCTGGTGCCGCTGTTCACCGGCGGCAGCGTCGACCTGGTGGACAACCTGCTCACGCTGCTGGAACGCCCGGACTGGTCCGGCAGCCTGGTCAACACCGTCCCGTCCGTGTACCAGCAGGTCGCCCGCGCCGAGTGGGTGCGCGAGCGGGCGACGACCTACGTGTTCTGCGGCGAGCCGCTGCCCGCCGCGCTGGTCCGCCAGGTGCACGCCCGCAACCCGGACGCCCGGGTGCTCAACCTCTACGGCCCCACCGAGGCCATCGTGTACGCCACGGCCGGGGCGTGCCCGCCCGGCGCGGACGGTGAGCCGTCGATCGGCGTGCCGATCGGCAACGTGCGCGCCCACGTCCTCGACCCGGCCCTGCGGCCCACGCCGGTCGGCGTCACCGGCGAGCTCTACCTGGCCGGGGACTACCTGGCCCGGGGCTACGCCCACCGGCCGGGGGCCACCGCCGAGCGCTTCCTGCCCGACCCGTTCGGCCCGCCCGGCGCCCGGATGTACCGCACCGGGGACCTCGCCCGCTGGACCGCCGCCGGGGAGCTGGAGTACGCCGGCCGCACCGACCACCAGGTGAAGATCCGCGGCCACCGGATCGAACTCGGCGAGATCGAGGCCCGGTTGGCGGAGCTGGACGGCGTCCGGCGGGCCGTGGTGGTCGCCACCGACGACGGCGAGGGCGACCGCCGCACGACGGCCTTCCTGGTCGCCGCCGAGGGCCGCCCGGCCGATCCGGAGGCCGTCCGGGCGGCGCTGCGCGAGGTGCTGCCCGCACCCGTCGTCCCGGCCGCCCTGGTCTTCCTCGACGACCTCCCGACCAACGCCAACGGCAAGACCGACCGCAGCGCACTCGCCGCCCTGGCCGCCGGAACCGTGGACGGGGCGTCGCCCGAGCCCGCCGCCGCCCCGGCCGCCGGCCCCGTCGAGGTGCTGCGCGAGCTCTTCGCCGGCGTCCTCGGCCTGCCCGAAGTCGGCCCGGACGACAGCTTCTTCGCCCTCGGCGGCGACAGCATCCGCTCCATCAAGCTGCTCCGCCGGGCCCGCCGGGCCGGGCTGGCGCTCGCCCCGGAGGACGTGTTCGCGCACCCGACCCCGGCCGGACTCGCGGCCGTCGCCACCGCGCTCGACCCCGCCGACCAGGGCGCCGGCCGGCCCGCCGACGGCGAACTGCTCCCGCTGGACGCCGCCGAGCGCGCCTGGTTGCAGGCCCGGTTCCCGGGCCACCGGGACGTGCTGCCGCTGACACCGCTCCAGGAGCGGCTGCTCTTCCCCACCCAGCACAGCCAGGGCGGCGGCGGGGCCTACGTGATGCGGCTGTGGATGCTCTTCGACGGGCGGCTCGACCCGGCGGCGCTGCGCCGCGCCGTCGAGGCGCTCTGCCGCCGCCACCCGAACCTGGCGGCCGGGTTCGTCCGCCTCCCCGACGGCCGCCCGGTGCAGGTCGTCCCGGACCGCCTGCCGCCGTTCACGGAGCTGGACCTCGGCGGCCTCACGGCGGCCGAACAGGAGGCGGAGACCGAGCGGTTGGCCGCCGAGGCGAGGACCACCCGGTTCGACCCGGCCGACCCGCCGCTGATCCGCTTCACCCTGCTGCGGCTGGGCCCCGGAGAGGGCGTGGGAGCGCAGCGGTACCGGCTGGAGGTGGTCGCCCACCACACCCTGATCGACGGCTGGTCCAACCAGCTCCTCCTGCCGGAGCTGTTCGCCCTGTACCGCGACCCGGCCGGACTGCCCGAGCCGGTGCCGCTGCGCGCCCACCTGGCCTGGCTGGCCGGCCGGGACCACGAGGCCGCCCGCCGGGCGTGGCGCGAGGCCCTGGCCGCGCCGATCGAACCCACCCTGGTGACGCCGCCCGGGCTGCCGCCCGCCGACGGGTGGCCGGGCCGCCGCTACCGGCCCCTGGGCGAGGAGCGCACCGAACGGCTCGGCGCCCTCGCCGCCGGGCTGGGCATCACGCTCAACACCGTGCTCCAGGCCACCTGGGCGCTGCTGCTGGCCGAGCGGACCGGCCGCCCCGACACCGTGTTCGGGATCATCGTCAACGGCCGCTCGCCGGAGCTGCCGGGCTCCGAGTCCGTCATGGGCTTCCTCATCAACACCCTGCCGCTGCGGATCACCCTGCGGCCGGAGGAGTCGCTGGCCGGGCTGCTGACCCGGGTCCAGCGCGAGCAGGTCCGGATGATCGCCCACCAGCACCTGGGAATCCCCGCGATCCAGCGGGCGACCGGCCTCGGCGAACTCTTCGACACCGTCATGGTGTACGAGAACTTCCCGCAGTCCGGCGACCAGGGCGACGCGCTCCCGGGGGTGCGGATCACCGGTTCGGGCAGCGAGACGGCCGCGCACTACCCGCTGTCGCTGATGGCCATCCCGAGGGACGGCGGACTGGAACTCGACATCCTGCACCGGGAGGACGCCGTCGACGCCGAGGCCGCCGACGCCCTGCTGGCCCGGCTGCTGGGGCTGCTCGACACCCTCGTCGCCGAGCCGGACACCACCGTCGGCGCCCTCGGTCTGCTCGACTCCTGGCCCGCGACCGCCGGGCCCGCCCGCACCCCGCTCCCCGCCACCGACGCCACCGTCGCCGCCGTCCCCGCGCCGCCCGCCGACGGCCTGGAGCCCATGCTGGCCACCCTGCTGCCGCTGCGCTCGACCGGCACCGGCGCGCCGCTGTTCTGCGTGCACCCGGCCGCCGGGATCGGCTGGACGTACGCGGCGCTGCTGGGGCCGCTCGGCGACCGGCCGCTCTACGTCCTGCAGTCCCGCGGCCTCGACGGCCGGGGGCCGCTGCCGGCCAGCGTGGAGGAGGTGGCCGAGGACTGCGTGCGGGAGATCCGCGCCGTCCAGCCCGACGGGCCCTACCACCTGCTCGGCTGGTCGTTCGGCGGCCTGGTCGCCTACGCCGTGGCCGCCCGGCTGCAGGAGCAGGGCGCGGAGGTGGGCCTGCTCGCGATGCTCGACAGCTACGTGCTCGCCGACCTGCCCGCCCGCTCGGAGGCCGAGGTGCTCGCCGAGCAGGGCCACGTCCGTAACGCCCTGCTGCGGCTGACCGGCGTCGACCGCCCCGCCGACGCGCCCGCGCCGACCGCCGAGGAGTTCCTCGTCCTCGCCAAGGACTCCGACTCGCCGCTCTCCGTCTTCTCCGAACACCACCTGACCGCGCTCGCCGAGGTCTACGACAACAACGTCCGGCTCGGCCGGGCCTTCCGCCCCGGCCGGTACCGCGGCGACCTGCTCCTCATCGAGGCCGTTCCGGAGACCAGCGGGCCCGTCCAGGACCCGGAGAGCTGGCTGCCCCACCTCGACGGCGGCCGGCTGCTGCGGCACCGGACCGACCACGGCCACCAGGACCTCGGCGGCCCGGCCGCCCTCCTCGACCTCGCCCCGGCGCTGCTCGACCGGCTCGGTGACCCGTCCGGGCCGCACGGGTCACCGAGCCCGCACGAGCCGCACCAGCCGCACGAGCCGGAAAGGAGCTGACCGGATGTCCGCCACGCCCGCCTCTCCCGCCTCTCCCGCCCGACGACGGCCGCTCACGGCCCCGCAGTCGGGAATCTGGTTCGGCCACGAGGCCGACCCCACCCGGCGGCGGTTCACCGCCGGCCAGTACGTCCAGTTCCACGGCGCGATCGACGAGGAGCTGTTCGAACGCGCGCTGCGGGGCGTGGTGGCCGGCAGCGAGAGCCTGCGGGTGCGCTTCGAGCCGACCGCCGACGGCGCCGTCCAGATCATCGAGGACGCCGCCGACTGGCCGCTGCACCGGCAGGACCTGCGCCACCACGAGGACCCGGCCGCCGCCGCCCGCGCGTTCCTCGCCGCCGAACTCGCCCACCCCTACGACCTGACCGCCCGCCCGCCCTTCGACCACTTCCTGCTGCGGACCGGCGAGGCGGAGTACCTCTGGTACCTCCGGATGCACCACATCCTGTGCGACGGGGTGGGCGGGGCCGGGCTGATGCGCCGGGTGGCGGCCGAGTACACGGCGCTGCACGCGGGCGAGCCGCCCTCCACCGGCGTGCACGACCCGCTCCAGGCCCTGCTGGACGACGACGCCGTCTACCGCGCCTCCGCCCGGTTCCGCACCGACGCCGCTTTCTGGGCCGAGGAGTTGGCCGGCCTCGGCGACCCGCCCCGCCTCGCGGGCGGGCGCGGCGCCCCGACCGGCTCGGGCCCGCGCCCGCCGGTCGCCGTCCGGACGGAGCTGTCCGCCGAACGCTGGGCCGCTGTCCGCGAGCGCGTCGGCGCGGGCTGGACGGCGCTGTTCCCGGCCGCGCTCGCCGTCGCGCTGCACGCCGACACCGGCGAGGGCACGGCGGTGATCGGCCTCGGCGTCCGCGGACGGGACGCCGCGCTGGCCCGGCGGGCCCTCGGCATGACGGCGAACGTCGTGCCGCTGCGGCTCGCCGTCGACCCGGCCGCCACCGTCGGCGGCCTGGTGACGGCCACGGCGGACCGGGTCCGGGCCGCGCTGCGCCGCCAGCGGTACCGCTTCGAGGACCTGCTCCGCGACACCGCCGCCGCCCGGGGCGACCGGCCGCTGATCGGCCCCACCCTGAACCTGCTGCCGCTCGACCCGGGCCTGCGGTTCGGCGGGATCCCGGCCACCGTGCACGAGGTCTCGCCGGGCCTGCCCGAGGACTTCGCGCTCGGCGTCTACGACAACGGCCGCGCCACCCTGCCGGTGTTCGCCGACGCGGTCGGCGACTACCCCGAGGACACCGTCCGGGCCCACCTGGACCGGGTGCTCGACCTCGTGACGGCGCTGGCCGAGGCGCCCGAGGGGCTCCCGGTCGGCCGGCTGCGCACCGGCGGCGGAGCCGTCGCCCTGCCCGCGCCCGCGCCCGGGTCGGCGCGGACCGAGCCGGACGGCGACACCCTGGTCTCGCTGTTCGAACGGCAGGCCGCCGCCCGCCCGCAGGCACCCGCCGTGGTGCTGGGGGAGACCGTCCTCACCTACCGCGAACTCGACCTGCGCGCCGACCGGTTGGCCCGCCGGCTCGCCGCCCGGGGCGTGCGCCGCGGCGACCTGGTGGGCGTCGCCCTGCCCCGCTCGCCGGACCTGGTGGTCGCGCTGCTCGGCGTCCAGAAGGCCGGCGCCGGCTACCTGCCGCTGGATCCGGACTACCCGGTCGAGCGGCTGCGCGCGACCATCGAGGACGCCGCGCCCCGGCTCGTGGTGACGGACGACTCCGCCCGGGCGGCGCTGCCCGACGGCGTCGAGACCCTGTCCGTCGACGGCGCGGACGAGCCCGCCGACCGGACGCAGCCGCAGCGCCCCGGCCCGGACGGCGTCGCCTACGTCATCCACACCTCCGGCTCCACCGGCCGCCCCAAGGGCGTCCTGGTCACCCACCGCAACGTCACCCGGCTGCTCGCCACCACCGCCGACCGGTTCGGCTTCGGACCGGACGACACCTGGACCCTGTTCCACTCCTACGCCTTCGACTTCTCGGTCTGGGAGCTGTGGGGCGCCCTGCTGCACGGCGGCCGCCTGGTCGTCGTCCCCCGGGACACCGCCCGCTCGCCCGAGGAGTTCCTGCGGCTGCTCGCCGACGAGCGCGTCACGGTGCTCAACCAGACCCCCTCGGCGTTCACCCAGCTGGCCGCAGCCGACGCCGCCCACCCGGGCCCGAGCGCCCGGCTCGCCCTGCGCTACGTCATCTTCGGCGGTGAGCAGCTCGAACCCTGGCGGCTCGCGGACTGGTACCTGCGGCACCCGCAGGACGCGCCCCGGCTCGTCAACATGTACGGCATCACCGAGACCACCGTGCACGTCACGGCCGGCGACCTCGACGCCTCGGCCGTGGCCTCGGGCGCCGCCACCATCGGCCGGCCGCTGCCCGACCTGCGGGCGTACCTGCTGGACGCCGCCCTGCGGCCGGTGCCCGACGGCCTGCCCGGCGAGCTGTACGTGGCCGGCCCCGGCCTCGCCCGCGGCTACCTCGGCCGCCCCGCGCTGACGGCCGGCCGCTTCACCGCCGACCCGTACGGTCCGCCCGGCAGCCGGATGTACCGCAGCGGGGACCGCGCCCGCCGCCGCCCCGACGGCGAACTCGAACACCTGGGCCGCACCGACCGGCAGGTGAAGATCCGCGGCTACCGGATCGAACCGGGGGAGATCGAGGCCGCGCTCGCCGCGCGGCCCGGCATCTCCGGCGCCGCCGTCCTCGCCACCGAACGGGAGCCCGGGCGCAAGGCGCTGACCGCCTACCTGCTCGGCACCGAGGAGGCCGTCCGCGCGGCCGCCGACCACGCCCACGCGTCGCTCCCGGACCACCTGGTGCCCGCGGCCTTCGTCGCCGTCGAGGCCTTCCCGCTGACCGCCAACGGCAAGCTCGACGAGCACCGGCTGCGGGCCCGGGAGGCCAGGGCGGCGGACGGCCGGGGCCGGGCGCCCAGCGGCGAGCACGAGACCTGGCTGCACCGGCTGTTCGGCGAACTCCTCGGGGCCGACGGCTTCGGCACGGACGAGAGCTTCTTCGCCCTCGGCGGCGACTCCCTCTCGGCGAACCGGCTGGTGGTCCGCGCCCGGGCCGAGCTGCCCGCCGAGCTGTCGGCCGAACTGACCATCCGGGACGTCTTCGCGGCCCCCACCGTGGCCGGCCTGGCCGCCCGGATCGGTGCCCGTGGCGCCGCCCGCCAGGGTGCGGCAGAGGCCGGTCGGGCGCGCCCGCAGCGCCCGCAGGCCGGCCCCCGGCCGGAGCGCATCCCGCTCTCCTACGCCCAGCGCGGCCTGTGGTTCCTGCACCGGCTCGGCGAGCAGGCGTCGACCTACCACGTCCCGCTCGCCGCCCGGCTGACCGGGCCGCTCGACCTGGCCGCGCTACGGGCCGCCGCGGGCGACGTCCAGCAGCGGCACGAGAGCCTGCGCACCGTGTTCCCGGCCACCGACGGGCAGCCGTACCAGCGGATCCTCGACGACCCGCCCCTCCCGCTGACCGTCCGGCACCCCGACCCCGCCGACCTGGACGCGGCGGTGCACGAGGAGGTCCACCGCCCCTTCGACCTCGAACACGGCCTGCCCTGGCGGCTGGTGGTGTTCACCGCCGGGCCCGGCACCCACCTGCTGCTGATCGTCCTGCACCACATCACCGCCGACGAACAGTCGCTGGGCCCGCTGACCCGCGACCTCGCCGCCGGCTACGCCGCCCGGGCCCGCGGCCGGGCCCCCGAGTGGCCCCGACTGCCGCTCCAGTACGCCGACTTCACGCTCTGGCAGCGCCGGGAGCTCGGCCCGGCCGGCGAGCCCGACAGCCCGCTGGCCACCGAACTGGCGCACTGGCGCGAGACCCTGCACGCCGCGCCGGGGCGCACCGCGCTGCCGGTGGACCACGAGCCACCGCCCGGCACGGCCCTGCGCGGGGCCGCCGCCGAGTTCCGGTGGGACACCGAACTGGTCGCCGCAGCAGCCGAATTGGCGGCCGGCCGGGGAGCCACCCTGTTCATGGTGCTGCACGCGGCCGTCGCCTGCCTGCTCGCCCGCTCCGGAGCGGGCACCGACCTCGTCCTCGGCACGGTCACCGCCGGCCGCGCCGACCCCGCCCTGGACGACCTGGTCGGCTACTTCGCCCAGCCGCTCGCCCTGCGCACCGACCTCTCGGGCCGTCCGGGCTTCGCGGAGCTCGTCGACCGCGTCCGGCACACCGACCTCACCGCCTTCGCCCACGACCAGGCGCCCTTCGACCGGGTCGTGGACGCCCTCGCACCCGACCGGAAACTCGGCCGCCACCCGCTGTTCCAGGTGATGATCACCCTGCACGGCGGGCGCCGGCCCGCGCTCACCCTGCCCGGCCTGTCCGGCGCACCGCACCGATTCGAGCGGGTGATGGCCAAGTTCCCGCTGCTCTTCGAGTTCACCGAACAGCCGGACGGCACGGTGCGCGGCGTCCTGGAGTACAGCACCGGCCACTTCCGCCCCGAGACCGCCGAGCGCCTGGCGCAGGGCCTCGGCCGCCTGCTGGCGGCGGCTCTGGCCGACCCGGCGGCACCCGTCGACACCCTCGACGGCCTCGACGCCCTCGACGTCCTTGACACCCGCGACCTGTCGGACACCCCAGACCCGGCTGCCCGCCCGCAGCCCGTCACCGGACCGGAGGGCGGCTCGCCCGCCGAGGAGCAGCTGCGGACCCTGTTCGGCAGCGTCCTCGGCCGGGCGCGGCCCGGGCCGTCGGAGGGGTTCTTCCGGCTCGGCGGGGACAGCATCCTGGCGATCCAACTGGCCACCCGGGCCCGGTCGGCGGGAGTGCTGATCACGCCGAAGGACGTGTTCACCCACCAGACCCCGCGCGCCCTCGCCGCCGCCGCGGCCGTCGTCCCGGACGCCGGCCGCGCCCCGGCCGCCCGCCCGGCGGCGCCCGCGCCCCCGGGCGGGGTGCTGCCGCCCACCCCGATCGCGGACTGGCTGGCGGCCCGCGGCGGACCGATCCACGGCTACGCCCAGTCCCTGCTGTGCGAGGTGCCGCCCGGCGCCACCGAACACACCCTGCGCACCGCCCTCCAGCAGCTCGTCGACCACCACGACGCGCTGCGGACCCGGCTGACCGGGGCCCCGGGCGAGCCGCTCGCCTTCGAGATCCGTCCCGCCGGGACCGTCCCGGCGGCCCCGCTGCTGCACCGGATCGACCTCGCCCGCGAGGGCCTCGCCACCGCCCCCGGCCGCGACCCGGCGCCCGCCCTGCTGCAACTCGTCGCGGAACAGCGGCACGACGCCCGCCGCCGCCTCGACCCCTACCGGGGCGACCTGCTGCGGGCGGTCTGGTTCGACGGCGACCAGGGCGGCCTGCTGCTGATGGTGATCCACCACCTCGCCGTCGACGGCGTCTCCTGGCGGATCCTGCTCGACGACCTCGCCCGGGCCCACCGGGCCGCCGCCGACGGCCACCCGGCCGACCTCGCCGCCGTCCCCGTCACGGCCGCCGACTGGGCCCGTGCGCTGCGGGCCGCCGAGGCGGACCCGGCGGTCGCCGCCGACCGCGACCACTGGCACGGACTGCTGACGGCCGGCACCGGGACCATCGGCACCCGGCCGCTGGACCGCACCCGGGACACCGTGGCCGGAGCCGCGACCCTGCGCACCACCCTGGGCGGCGGCCCGACCGCCGCCCTGCTGACCGACCTGCCCGACCGACTCGGCGCCGCCGTACCGGAGATCCTCCTCGGCGCCCTCGCCGCCGCCCTGCACGGCTGGCGCGCCCGCAACGCCGACGGCCCGCTCCTGGTGGACGTCGAGGGCCACGGCCGCGACCCGGAACTCGCCGCCCTCGACGGCCTGGACCTCTCCCGGACGCTGGGCTGGTTCACGGTCATCCACCCCGTCCTGCTGGACACCGGCCCGGCCGCGCCCGACACCGGGGGAGCGGCCCACGCCGACGACCTGGCCCGCACTGACGACCTCGCCCCCGCCGACGACCTGGCCCGCGCCGTCGCGGCCGCCCGGCAGCGCCTGCGCGCCACCCCCCACCGGGGCCTGACGTACGGGCTGCTCCAGCGGTCCGGCACGCTGCCCGACCGCCCGGCCCCGATCGCCTTCAACTACCTGGGCCGCTTCGACACCACCCGACGCGGCCCCTGGCAGCCCGTCCCCGGCACCCTGCGCGGCGAGGCCGACCCCACCCTGCCGCTCGCCCACACCCTCTCGGTCGACGCCTTCGTGGAGACCG
The DNA here is from genome assembly GCF_042720345.1 of Kitasatospora sp. NPDC058478. Taxonomy (NCBI): domain Bacteria; kingdom Bacillati; phylum Actinomycetota; class Actinomycetes; order Kitasatosporales; family Streptomycetaceae; genus Kitasatospora; species Kitasatospora sp. NPDC058478. The sequence goes on from NZ_JBHXML010000015.1 coordinate 82,728, forward strand.
GCCCGGACGGCCCGCGGCTGCGGGTCGAATGGGCCTGGCCGGCCGGCGTGCTGGCCGCCGACGCGGTGGCCGAACTCGCCGCCCGCTGGGAGCAGGCCCTCACCACCCTGTCGTCCGCCGGCCCGCCCCGGGCCGAGGGGCCCGCAGCCGAGGCCCAGCCCGAGGAGCCCGCCGAAACGTCCGCCGAAGCCTCCGCCGAGGCCGCCGCGCCCGCCGCCGTCCTGCTGCCCGCCACACCGCTCCAGGCCGGCCTGCTGTTCCACTCCCGCTACGCCGCCCACGACGGCCGCCGCGACCCGTACCTCGTGCAGCTCGTCCTCGACCTCACCGGCGCGATCGACCCGGAGCGGCTCCAGGACGCCGCCCAGCGGCTGCTGGCGCGCCATCCGCAGCTCGCCGGGGCCTTCACCAGCGGCGAGTCCGGCCCGCCGCAGCAGGTCGTGCCGGTCGAGGTGACGCTGCCCTGGCGCACCGTGGACCTCACCGGGCGGGCGGAGCGGGAGCAGTCCGCCACCGCCCGGCGGCTCGTGGAGGAGGACCGCAGGCCGTTCGCGGTCGACACGCCGCCGCTGATCCGCTTCACCCTGCTGCGGCTGGCCGCCGACCGGTGGCGGCTCGTCTTCACCCACCACCACCTGCTGCTGGACGGCTGGTCGGTGCCGATCGTGCTGCGCGAGCTGCTCGCGCTGCACCGGGGCGTCGACCTGCCCCCGGCGCCGTCCTACCGCCGCTACCTCGACTGGCTGGCCGGGCGCGACGACGCGGCCGCGCGCGGCGCCTGGCGCACGGCCCTCGCCGGGGCCGAGCCCACCCGGGTCGGCCGGCCCGCGCCGGCCGGCGGCGAGGGCGCCGACGACGGCCCGTCGACGAGCGTCTTCACCCTGCCCGCCGGGCTCACCGCCGGGCTGCGGGCGCGCGCCGCGCAGTGGGAGGTGACCCTCGGCTCCCTGGTGGCGACGGCGTGGGCGCTGGTGCTCTCCCACCTCACCGGCCGCGACGACGTCCTGTTCGGCACCACCGTCGCCCAGCGCCCGGCCGAACTGCCGGAGGCGGACCGGCTCGTGGGCCTGCTGATCAACACCGTCCCGGTCCGGGCCCGGCTGCACCCGGGCGAGCCGCTGCGCGAGCTCGCCGCCCGGCTCCAGCGGGAGCGCACCGCGCTGCTGGACCACGAGCACCTGGGGCTCACCGCGGTGGAGGAGGCCGCCGGCGCCGGGCGGCTCTTCGACAGCTCACTGGTGTTCGAGAACTACCCGCTGGACGAGGCCGGGTTCGTCGAGCCCGCGCCGGGCCTGCGGATCGGCGCCGTCGAACCGTTCGACGGCACCCACTACCCGCTCTCGCTGGTGGTGCTGCCGCGCCAGGGCGGCCTGGACGTGCGGCTCCAGCTGCGCCCCGCCGAACTGGACCGGTACCTCGACGCGGACCGGCTGCGCACCTTGCTGACGGCCGCCTGCGCCGCCCTGGCCGGTCCGGGCGCGGACGCGCTGACCACCGGCCGGGTCGACCTGCTGCCGCCCGTCCAGCGGGCGGGGCTGCGGGCCTGGGGCACCGGCCCGGCGGTCGACGCCGAACCGGTGTCGGTCGGCGCGCGGTTCGAGCGGCTGGCGGCCGACCACCCGGACCGGATCGCCCTGCGACACGTCGACGCCACCACCACGAACGGCACCGGTACCGCCACGGACGCCACCACCACGTACGGCGCGCTGAACGCCGACGCCAACCGGCTGGCCCACCACCTGGCGGCCCTCGGGGTGCGGCCCGGCACCCGGGTCGCCGTGCGGCTGCCGCGCAGCCCGGAGGTGCCGGTGGCGATGCTGGCGCTGGCCAAGCTCGGCGCCGTCTGCGTCCCATTGCACCCGGGGTTCCCGGCCGAGCGGCTGCGCGCGCTCGCCGCCGAGGCGGGCACCGAACTGCTGCTGGACGCCGAGCTGTTGGCGGCGGCCCGGCGGGCGGGCGGGAGTACGGACGACCCCGGCGTGGAGGTGCGGCCCGGGCAGGTCGCCCAGCTGCTGTACACCTCGGGCTCGACCGGCCGCCCCAAGGGCGTGGCGGTCACCCACCGCAACATCCTCGCCCTGGCCGACGACCCGCTGTGGCACGGCCCCGACCACGACCGGGTGCTGTTCCACTCGCCGCACGCCTGGGACGCCATGGTGTACGAGCTGCTGATGCCGCTGCTGACCGGCCGCCAGGTGGTGGTGGCCCCGCCGGGGGAGCTGACCCCGGCGGACTACGCCCGGGCCGTCGAGCGCGGCGGCGCCACCGCGGCCTGGCTGACGGCGGGCCTGTTCGACCTGCTGACCGAGCAGATCCCGGCGGCCCTGGCCCGGTTGCGCCTGATCTGCACCGGCGGCGACGTCGTCCCCCCGGCGGCGCTCGCCCGGGCCCGGCGGGCCGCGCCCGGCCAGCGGCTGCTGGACCTGTACGGGCCGGTGGAGAGCACGACCTTCGCCCTGGGCCACGAAGTCCCGGCGGGCCCGGTCCGCGAGGGCGGGGCCGTCCCGATCGGCCGCCCGCTCGCGGGGACGAGGGTGCTGCTGCTGGACGCCGCGCTGCGCCCGGTGCCGCCGGGCGTCCCCGGCGAGATCCACCTGGGCGGCGAGGGCCTGGCCGCGGGCTACCACGGCGCCCCGGCCCGGACGGCCGAGCGCTTCGTCGCCGACCCGTACGGCCCGCCGGGCGGCCGGCTGTACCGCACCGGGGACCTGGGCCGGTGGGACACCGAGGGCCGGCTGCACTTCCTGGGGCGCGCGGACCGGCAGGTGAAGATCAACGGGTTCCGGATCGAGCCGGGCGAGATCGAGGCCGCGCTGTGCGCCGAGCCAGAGGTCACCGCCGCCCGGGTGGTGCCGCACGGGGCGGGCCCGGCGGGCCGCTCGCTGGTCGGGTACGTGGTCGCCGACCGGCCGGTGGCCGCCGGCGAACTGCGCCGCCGGCTCGCCGGGCGGCTGCCGCGCCACCTGGTGCCCGCCGTGCTCGTCCCGGTCGACGCGCTACCGCTGGACGCCAACGGCAAGGTCGACACGACCGCCCTGGGCCCGCCGCAGCGGTCGGCCCCGGGGCCGACCCGCTCGCCCCGCCGGGAGGTGCTGGCGGCGCTGTTCGCGGAGGTGCTGCGGGTGCCGGCGGTCGCGCCGGAGGACGACTTCTTCGCGCTCGGCGGCAACTCGATCGCCGCGATGCGGCTGGCCGGGCGGATCCGGTCCACCCTGGGGGTCGACGTGCCGCTCGGTGAGCTGTTCGACGCGCCCACGGTGGCCGGGCTGGACCACCGGCTCGACCGCGCCGCCCGTACCGACGGTGCCGACGGCAGCGCCCCGGCGTTCGGCGACCGGACGGCCCGGCCCGACCGGCTGCCGCTCGCCCCCGCCCAACTGCGCCTGTGGACGGCCAACTACCTGGGCGAGCACCGCCCGGACTACCTCACCACCCTGGCCCTCGACCTCACCGGCGGGCTCGACCCCGCCGCGCTGCGGGCCGCCCTCGGCGACCTGGTGGCCCGGCACGAGGCCCTGCGGACCGTCCTGCCGTACGGCCCGGACGGCCCGGAGCAGCGCATCCTCGCGCCCGCCGACGACCCGCCCGCCGACGACCCGCCCGCCGACGCCGACCTCGCCGAGGCCGTCCTCGCCGCCGTCCCGTCCGCCGCGCCCCGCCTCCTCGACGTCCCACCGGAGCGGCTGGACGCCTGGATCGCCGCCGAACTCGACCGCGGCTTCGACCTGTTGACCGAACCGCCGCTGCGCACCGCCCTGCTGCGCAGCGGCCCCGACCGGCACACCCTGCTGCTGGTGCTGCACCACGCGACGGTGGACGGGCACGCGCTCGAACCGCTGCTGGCCGACCTGCGGCTCGCCTACCGGGCCCGGGCGGCCGGCGGGGCGCCGCGCTGGCCGGCGCCCGCCGTCCAGTACGCCGACCACGCCCTGTGGTTGCGGCGGCGGCTCGGCGACGAGGGGCGCCCGGAGAGCCCGGCCGCCCGGCAGGCCGCCTACTGGAAGGGCGCGTTGGCAGCCCTGCCGCCGTGGCGGGGCCTGCCGGACGCCACCGGCGCCCCGGGCGTCGGGCCGGGTGCGGCCGGCACCGTCCGCTTCGCCCTGGACCCGGGGGAGCACCGCCGGCTGGCGGCCGCCGCCCGGGCCTGCTCGGCCGGCACCGGCATGGTGGTGCAGGCGGCGTTCGCCGCCGCGCTGGGCGACCTCGGCGCGGGGCACGACCTGCCGATCGGGGTGCCGCTGGCCGGCCGGGACGACGAGGTGCTGGACGGCGTGGTCGGCTGCCTGGTCAACACCGTGGTGCTGCGGGTCGACACCTCCGGCGCCCCGACGGCCCGCACCCTGGTCGGGCGGGTCCGGGAGCGGCTGCTGGCCGCCCACGCCCATCAGGACCTGCCGTTCGACCGGGTGGTGGAACTGGTCAACCCGGTCCGGCAGGCGGGCCGCCAGCCGCTGTTCGGGGTGGCGGTCTCCCATCTGGTGCGGGCCGAGCCGGCCGACGGCGGGCGGTGGGCCGACGCCGTGGCGGTCGCCGAGCGGCCCGTCCCGGTGGCCCGCACCGCCGTGGACCTGCTGCTCCAACTGGTGGAGCGGCGGACGGCGGACGGCGCACCCGGCGGGCTGGAGTGCGCCCTGGTACACGCGCTGGACGGCTGCGACGAGCCGACCGCCCGGCGGGTGGTGGCCGCCTTCCGACGACGGGTCACCGAGTTCTGTGACGAGCTGAACAACGAGCTGAACGGCGAGTTGAACAACGAGCTGAACGGCGAGTTGAACAACGAGCTGAACGACGAGCTCGACGGCGGGCTCGACGACGAGCCGGCCGACGAGTTGAACGACCTTGCCCAAGTGCACGACCACAACCACGAAGTGAGGGTCCGATGAGCAGCACCAACCCCTTCGACGACGAGCAGGGCGCGTTCCTGGTCCTGGCGAACGAGGAGAACCAGCACGCGCTCTGGCCCGCCTTCGTCGACGTGCCCGCCGGTTGGCGCAGCGTGTTCGGCGAGGAATCCCGGCAGGCCTGCCTGGACTACGTCGAGAAGAACTGGACCGACCTGCGTCCGCGCAGCCTGGCCGAGGCGATGGACGCCCGCGTCGACTGAGCGCGATCGGCCGGTCCATCAGGGCTGTTCCACCCTGGCTTAAGGATCTTCCGCCCCCCGCAAGCGAACTGACAGCATGTCAGAGGCGGGTGCGGGGCCGGCCCGCAGGAACGAGTGCGGCGCGCCTGGGTTTCCCCCACGCCCGGCCGCGCCGCCGGCGAGCCGGCCCCGGAGCCCCGCAGGCACCCGATTGCCGCCCGTCCGGACCGCAGCGCCACCGCCCGTTGTCCGAAGCCCTCACGAGGAGTCACCGATGAACGCTGTCCCCCCGCGCCCCGCCGAGCGTACGGCCCGGCCCCGGCACTACCTGATGTGCCGCCCCAGCCACTTCGAGGTCACCTACGCGATCAACCCGTGGATGGACCCGGCGAAGCCGGTCGACACCGGGCTCGCCGTGGCGCAGTGGGAGCGGTTGTACGCGCTCTACCAGGAGCTCGGTCACCGGGTCGACCTGATCGACCCGATCCCGGGCCTGCCCGACATGGTCTACGCCGCCAACGGCGCCACCGTGGTGGACGGCAAGGTGCTCGGCGCCCGCTTCCGCAACGCCGAACGCGCCGCCGAGGGCCCCGCCTACCTGGAGTGGTTCCGCGCCAACGGCTACCCCGAGCTGCACGACCCGGAGCACGTCAACGAGGGCGAGGGCGACTTCCTGGTCACCGCCGAGTACGTGCTCGCCGGGCGGGGCTTCCGCAGCACGCCGGCCGGCCACGCCGAGGCCCAGGAGTTCTTCGGGCGCCCGGTGATCGGCCTGGAGCTGATCGACCCGCGCTACTACCACCTGGACACCGCGCTGGCCGTGCTGGACGGCGACGAGATCATGTACAACCCGGAGGCCTTCTCCGCGGGCAGCCGCGAGGTGCTGGGCCGGCTGTTCCCGGACGCGGTGCTGGCCGACGCCGGCGACGCCGCCGTGTTCGGCCTCAACGCGGTCAGCGACGGCCGGCACGTGTTCCTGCCGGAGGCGGCCACCGGCCTCGCCGACAAGCTGCGGGAGCGCGGCTTCGAGCCGATCGGCGTCGACCTGTCCGAGCTGCTCAAGGGCGGCGGCAGCGTCAAGTGCTGCACGCTGGAGCTGCGCCACCGGGCCTGACCGCCGCCCGTCCGCCTGTCCGCGGTCGGCCCCTTCGCCCGCCCCCGTGACGCCGGGGGCGGACGAACGGGGGCGGACGAGCGGGGCAGACTCGGGCCGTAGGACCCACCCCGCACCAACGCGACGGGCCGCGCGGGCCTCCCCCCGAGGAGGTCCGCGCGGCCCGTCGGCGTCGCGCCCCGGTGCCGCCGCCCGACGACGGCGGCCCGGTGGCGGCTCAGTCCGGCCGCCCCGCGCGCGGCGGCCCGCTCTCGGCCCAGCGCTTCAGCAGGGCGGCCGCCGCGCCCGAGTCGACCGCCTCGGCGGCCCGGGGCAGCGCGGCCGCCAGCCGCTCGACGACCGGCTGTTCGGAGGGCGTCAGCGCCGCCAGGCCGGCTGCCGCGGACAGCAGGACGGCGTCGCGGACGGGGCCCTGCTCGCCGTCCAGGACGGCGTGGACCACGCCCGCGTTGTGGGCGGCGTCGCCGCCGCGCAGCGCGTCCGGGGCCGCCGTGGCGATCCCGAGCTCGCGCGGGTCGAGCCGCTCCTGCACGAACCGGCCGGTGGTCGCCGTCCAGACCGTCGAGGTGGTGGAGACGGACAGTTCGTCGAGGCCGTCGTCGCCCCGGAAGACCAGCGCGTCCACGCCCTGGCGGGCGAACACGGCGGCGATCAGCGGGCCCAGCCGGGGATCGGCGACGCCGACCGCCATGGCCGTGGGCGAGGCCGGGTTGGTCAGCGGGCCCAGCGCGTTGAACGCCGTCGGCACGCCCAACTCCTTGCGGGCGACGGCCGCGTGGCGGAACGCCGGGTGGAAGGCGGGGGCGAAGCAGAAGCCGATCCCGACCTCGCGCACCGAGCGGGCCACCTCCTCGGCCGAGAGCTCCAGCGCGATGCCGAGCCGCTCCAGCACGTCCGCCGAGCCGGAGGCGGAGGAGGCCGAGCGGTTGCCGTGCTTGACCACCCGGGCCCCGGCGGCGGCCGCCACGATCGCGGCCATGGTGGACACGTTCACGGTCTTCGCGCCGTCCCCGCCGGTGCCGACGATGTCCAGCGTCGGCCCCGGCACGTCGACCCGCACCGTGTGCTCGCGCGCGGCCCGGACCAGCCCGTCGACCTCCTCGGCGGTCTCGCCCTTGGCCCGCAGCGCCACCAGGAACCCGGCCAGCTGCGCCGGCGCCGCCTCGCCGCGCATCACCCGGTCCATCGCCCAGGCGGTGTCGGCGGCGCTCAGGTCCGTCCCGCCGATCAGCGCCGCGAGCAGCTGCGGCCAGCTGCGCGATTCACCATTCCCTGTCACTGGTCACCCATTCCGCTCGTCGATTCCGATGTGCGTGCGGTCAGCGCCCGGCGCCGACCGCGAGGAAGTTCTCCAGCAGCTGCATGCCGCCGGTGGTGGTGATGCTCTCGGGGTGGAACTGCACCGACTCGATGGGCAGGCTGCGGTGCCGCATGCCCATGACGTAGCCGTCGTCGTCGGCGGTCGCGGTGAGTTCCAGGTCCTCGGGCAGCGGCTGGGTGACGATCAGGGAGTGGTACCTGGTCGCGGTGAGGCTGTTGCCGAGGCCGGCGAACAGGCCGCGCCCGTCGTGCGTCACGGTGCTGGTGCGTCCGTGCATCAGCCGGTCGGCGACCTGGACCCGCCCGCCGAACGCCAGGCCGATCGCCTGGTGGCCCAGGCACACGCCGAGCAGCGGGACCTTCCCGGCGAAGTGGTGGACGAGCTCGACGTGGCCGGAGGCCGCCGGGTGCCCGGGGCCGGGGCCGAGCACGACCGCGTCGGGCGCGGTCGCGGCCAGCTGCTCGGGGGTGCGGGTGTGCGAGCGGACCACCTCGGTGTCCGCGCCGAGCGCCCGCAGGTACTGGTCGATGATGTGGACGAAGCTGTCCCGCGCGTCCACCAGAAGAACCTTCACGCCGTCAACTCCTCACCCGTCAGGGCCCAGTAGGCGGCGCCCAGCTTCGCCAACGTCTCGTTCCACTCGCCCTCGGGGGTCGAGTCGGCGACGATCCCCGCGGAACTCTGCACGGAGTACACCGCGCCGTCGTGCGCGATCGTGCGGATGCACAGCGCCAGTTCGCTCCAGCCGCCGACGTCGATCAGGCCGACGGCGCCGGCGTAGGCCCCGCGCGGCTCCCGCTCGATCTCGTGGATGATCTCCATGGCGCGCAGCTTGGGCGCGCCGGTCATGGTGCCGGCCGGGAAGGTCGCGCACAGCGACCGCCACACGTCGGCGTCCTCCTCCAGTTCGGCGCTGACCGTGGACACCAGGTGGAAGACGTGCGAGAAGGTCTCCACCACCATCAGGTCGTCGGCCGTCAGGGTGTGCGGCTTGCAGACCCGGCTGATGTCGTTGCGGGAGAGGTCGACGAGCATGACGTGCTCGGCCTGCTCCTTGGTGCTCGCCAGCAGGGCCTTGATCCGCCGCTCGTTCTCCTCCTCGTCCTGGTCGCGACGGGTGGTGCCGGCGATCGGGCGCATCACGATCCGGCCGTCCTCGATCCGGAACAGCAGCTCGGGGCTGGCGCCGATCAGCGTGCCCTCGCCGTTCGGGAGCAGGTACATGTGCGGGGAGGGGTTGCGCGAGCGCAGCCGCCGGTAGACCTCGACCGGCGTCAGCGCGGTGCGGACGTCGATCCGGTGGCCGACCTGGATCTGGTAGATGTCGCCGACCCCGATGTGCTCCAGGCAGCGCCGGACCCAGCCGTGGAAGGTGTCGCGGTCCACGCTGTCGTGCACGGACTGCGGGCGGGCGGCCGGCGGGCACGCGGCCTGCGGCTCCTGCCCGGCCGCCTCCCGGGCCGCGCCCGCGAGGTCGTGCCGGCCGTGCTCGCCGAAGGCCGGGCTGTCGGCCGTCCGCAGGACCGGCGCGCCGTCGGTGCCGTAGTGCACGCTGTCGCGGAACAGCGTCAGCACGGCGTCCGGGCGGGCCGGCGGCAGCGCCCGGGCCGGCAGGTCCTCCATGTGCCAGGCCGCGTCGTAGCCGAACCGGGCCAGGAAGCCGAAGTGGAAGCGGTCGCCGGGCAGGCCCGGCTCCAGGCCGAACAGGCCCTGTGCGCGCCGCAGGAACTCCCAGACGCGGGCCGGGTCGGGGGCCTCCAGCCGCCCGGGGGCGTCGGCGGCGGGGGTGAGGCCCGCCGCCTCGGCGGTCGCCCGCAGCACCGGGGCGAGCTCCGCGATCCCGTCGATCTCCAGGTACGAGCCGTACAGCCGGATCTCGGCGAGCGGGCCGCAGCCGAGTACCGCGGGCCCGCCCTGCCGGCCGGACTCGGTCAGGCTCTCCAGCAGGTACACCTGCTCCGCGCCGAGCCGGTCGCCCAGCCGCGTGTACAGCTCCAGCGGGTCGTGCGGCGGCAGCGGCGCGGTGCCGAGCCGGACGGCGAACGGAGGGTGCGATGGCGCGTCTGGCATCGGAATCCTCATCGTGAATGGCCGGCTGGGTACGGCCGGTGAACGAATGGCCCCCAGTCAATCCGTTCGTCCCGGAAGGCGGTCAGACCAGTTCTCCGGTGTGGGAGCAGGCCAATTCGCGGACGCTTGACCTTCTTTCCGCGGCCGGGCTGCAATGAGCGGGCCAGCGATTTCCGTTCCCATCCGAGGGCCGTGATGAATCGAATTCCGCAGACCGGAGCACCTGCCGCCTGGCGTTCCCTGCCGGCGGCCCAGCAACCGCAGTGGCCGGACCAGGCGGCGCTGCGCGAGGTGGTCGCCGACCTGTCGGCCGCCCCGCCCCTGGTCCTCGCCGAGGAGTGCGACCGGCTGACCGACCGGATGGCCGCCGTCGCCGCCGGCGAGGCCTTCGTCCTCCAGGGCGGCGACTGCGCCGAGACCTTCGGCGGCCTCACCGCGGACGCGGTCACCGCCAAGCTGCGCACCCTGCTGCAGATGGCGGTGGTGCTGACCTACGCGAGCGGCGTCCCGGTCGTGAAGATCGGCCGGCTGGCCGGGCAGTACGCCAAGCCCCGTTCCCAGCCGGACGAGACCCGCGACGGCCTCAGCCTGCCCTCCTACCGGGGCGACGCGGTCAACGGCCCGGAGTTCACCGAGGCGGCCCGCCGCCCGGACCCGGCGCGGCTGCGGCGGATGTACGAGGCGTCGGCGGTCACCCTCAACCTGGTCCGCGGCTTCGCGGCCGGCGGCAGCGCCTCCCTCTACCAGGCCCACCAGTGGAACCGCGGCTTCCTGGAGGACTCCGCCGAGGCCCGCCGCTACGAGGAACTGGCCGACGGCGTGGACCGCGCCCTGCGCTTCCTGCAAGCCTGCGGCTGCGACCCGGCCGGGCTGCTGGAGGCCGAGTTCTTCGCCAGCCACGAGGGACTGCTGCTGGACTACGAGCAGCCGCTCACCCGCACCGACCCGCGCACCGGGGCGCACTACGCCACCAGCGGGCACCTGCTCTGGGTCGGCGAGCGGACCAGGGGCCTGGACGACGCGCACATCGCCTACTTCGCCGGGATCCACAACCCGATCGCCGTCAAGCTCGGCCCCACGACCACCGCGGACGAGGTCCTCGGCTACGTCGACCGCCTCGACCCCGACCGCCGGCCCGGCCGGCTGACCTTCGTGGTGCGGATGGGCGCGGGCCGGGTGCGCGAACTGCTGCCGCCGCTGGTGGAGAAGGTCACGGCGGAGGGCGCCCGGGTCGCCTGGATCTGCGACCCGATGCACGGCAACACCGTCCAGACCGACGACGGCCGCAAGACCCGCCGCTTCGACGACATCCTGGGCGAGGTCGCCGGCTTCTTCGAGGTGCACCGGGAGCTGGGCACGCACGCCGGCGGCATCCACGTCGAGCTCACCGGCGACGATGTCACGGAGTGCCTCGGCGGCGGCGACCAGGTCCGCGCCGAGGACCTGCACCAGCGCTACGAGACGGCCTGCGACCCGCGGCTGAACCACCGCCAGTCCCTCGACCTCGCCTTCCGGGTCGCGGAACTGATGAAGGCCTGAAACCGCCCCGGGCGACGGTTGGCCGGATCGGTGCGCGCCGATCCGGCCAACCGGCATTTCCGTGCCGATTTTTCGTGGGTCACCCGGGGGTGCGGGCGCCGATCGCAACCCGTCAGGCGGCGTCTTTTGGGGAGAACTGAATAGCGTTGACCCATTGACCGGGCCGTCCTTAGAGTGCCTTGCGATCCTGCGCCTATTCCTCTGGGGGGAGTGGAAACGGTGGGGCACAGACCTGGTTCCGGCATACGCCACGACGGCAGTTCCTCACCCGTGCCCCGGGTCGAGTACCGCATTCTCGGCCCGCTCGAAGCGCTCGTCGACGCCAGGCCGCTGAACCTCGGCGGGATCCGGCAGCAGACGGTGCTCGCCGCGCTGCTCCTCGACGTCAACCGGGTGGTCAGCGTGGACCGCCTGGTCCGCGCCCTCTACGAGGAGGCCCCGCCGGCCACCGCCCGCGCGCAGTTGCAGATCAGCGTCTCCGCCCTGCGCCGGCTGTTCGCCGCGCACGGCCTCTCCGACGTCATCACCACCCACCCGCAGGGCTACATGGTGAAGGCGGCGGACGACCAGCTCGACCTGCTCCAGGCCCGCGACCGGGTCGGGAAGGCGCGGGCGCTGCGCGACCAGAAGGCGGAGGCCCACGACCGCACGGCGGAGGACCGCGACCGCAGGGCGGAGGCCCAGGACCGCAAGGCGGAGGCCGCCGCCCTCTTCCGGCAGGCGCTCGGACTGTGGCGCGGCGACCCCCTCGGCGGCCTGCCCAGCGAGTCGATCCGCTCCGCCGCCGGCCAGCTCACCGAGCAGTGGGTCGGCGCCACCGAGGAGTGCATCCAGCTCGAACTCGCGCTCGGCCGGCACGGCGCTGCCGTCGGCGAACTCCTGGGCCTGGTCGACGAGTTCCCGTTACGGGAGCGGCTGCGCGGCCAGCTGATGCTGGCGCTCTACCGCTCCGGGCGCCAGACCGAGGCGCTCCAGGTCTACCGCGACACCCGCCAGTGGATGATCGACGAACTCGGCGTCGAACCCGACCCCCGGCTGCAGCGGCTCGAACTCTCCATCCTCGCCGGCGACCCCCGGCTCGACCTGCCCGACAGCCGTCCGGCCGCCGCCCACGGAGCCCCGGCCGCCGAGCCCGCCGCCGCGCCGCCCGTGGCCCCCGCCGCCCCCGCCGCCGTCCCGGAGATGCTCCCCGCCGACCTCGCCGACTTCACCGGCCGCGAGCACCTGCTCGCCGGCCTGCGCGAACGGCTGCTGCTCTCCTCCCACGACCAGTCCCGGCTGGCCGTCCCGATCGTCTCCGTCGTCGGCAAGGCCGGGGTCGGCAAGACCGCCGTGGCCGTCCACGCGGCCCACCAGATCGCCGCCGAGTTCCCCGGCGGGCAGCTCTTCGCCGACCTGCACGCCGGGGCCCCCGACACCGTCGGCCCGGCCCAGGTGCTGGAGCGCTTCCTGCGCGCCCTCGGCGTCAACGGCACCGCCATCCCCGACGGGCTGGAGGAGCGGGCCGAGATGTACCGGGCCCTGCTCGCCGAGCGCCGGGTGCTGATCGTCCTCGACAACGTCGCCACCGAGAGCCAGATCACCCCGCTGCTGCCGGGCAAGCCCACCTCGGCCGTGATCGTCACCAGCCGGCGGCACATCGGCAGCCTCGCCGGAGCCGTCCGGGTGGACGTCGACACCTTCGACCCCGAGCAGTCCGCGGAACTGCTCGGCCGGATCGCCGGCCCCGCGCGGGTGGCGGCCGAACCGGAGGCGGCGAAGGCGCTCGCCGAACTCTGCGACCACCTGCCGCTGGCGCTGCGCATCGCCGGCGCCCGGCTCGCCGCCCGGCCGCACTGGGAGATCACCGAACTGGTGGAGCGGCTGGAGGACGGGACCCGCCGGCTCGACGAGCTCAAGTACGCCGACGTCGGCATCAGGGCCGGCCTCTCGCTCACCTACGAGAGCGTCAGCGAGGGCGCCCGCCGGCTGCTGCGGCGGATCGCCCTGATCGACGAGGGGCCGTTCTCCACCTGGGTCGGCATGGCGCTGCTCGACCTCCCCGAGTACCAGGTCCAGGACCTGATCGACGAACTCTCCGACGCCCAACTGCTGGACGCCGTCGGCACCGCGCCCGGCCGCCACACCCAGTACCGGCTGCACAACCTGATCCGGGTCTTCGCGCGCGAACGCCTCGTCGACGAGGAGAGCGTCGAGGAGCGGGAGGCCGCACTGGCCCGGGTGATCGGCTGCTTCCTCTACCTGCTGATCGAGGCGAGGCAGCGCGAGTACGGCCGCGACGTGCTGATCCGCGGCCGCGGCACCGCCCTGCACCCGCTGCCCGCCCGGACGGTGGACCGGCTGCTGGCCGAGCCGCTGCGGTGGTTCGCCCGGGAGCGGCCCATGCTTGTGCCCCGGGTCAGACAGGCGGCCATGATGGGCCTCACCGCGCACTGCTGGGAACTCGCCGTCACCGCCGTGACGTTCCTGGAGACCCACGGCCGGCTCGACGACTGGCGCGACACCCACGAACTCGCCCTCGCGGCCGCCCGTAAGGGCGGCGACCGGCTCGGCCAGGCCGCCGCACTGCACTCCCTCGGCTCGCTCGCGCTGACCCGGCAGAACTTCGCCGCCGCCGAGGAGCGCTTCCGCCAGGCCGCCGGGATCTTCACCGACCTCGGCGACGACCTCGGCTCCGCCCTGACCGCCCGCGGCCTCGGCTACCTCGCCCGGGTGGACGGCCGGATCGACGAGGCGACCGCCCACTACCAGGCCGCCCTCACCGTCCTGCGGGCGAGCGGCGGCTCCGTCGCCGTCGCCTACGTGCTGCACAACCTGGCCCAGCTCAAACTGGGCGCGGGCGACGAGGAGGGCGCCGGGGAGCTCCTCGACGAGGCGCTGCGGCTCAGCCGGGAGGGCCGCGGCCGGCGGGTCGAGGCCCAGGTGCTGCACCGGATGGGCCAGAGCCACCTGGAACGCGGCGGCTACGACCGGGCCCTGGAGGCCTTCTCCCACGCCCTCGACGTCGTCCGGCTGATCGGCGACCACACCGGCGAGATCTACGCCCTGCACGGCATCGGCGCGGCCCGCCACCGGCTCGGCGAGAGCGGCGAGGCCGCCCACGCCCTGCACCGCGCCCTGCTCCTCGCGGAGGGCTCCAACGAACGGCTGATCATGGGCCGGATCCTCGTCACCCTCGGCGAGTTGGCGCTCGGCACCGGGGAGGCCGACCTGGCGGTCCAGCACCTGCGGCGGGCCCGGCTGGTGTTCCGCCTGATGCGGACCCCCGCCGAGGAGGCCCGCACCCTCGACCTGCTGCGCGCCGCCCGGCTGGCCGCCGGCGACCCGGAGCCCCCCGCGGGCCCGGGTCCACCGTCCTAGTCGGCGATGAAGGCCACCGCGTAGTGGTTCAGCGAGAGGGTGAGGCTCACCCGGTGCCCCGACTCGCCGTCGGAGACCCGGAAGGTGGCCGCCACCTCGGGGTGCACGGTGAACAGGCCGAGCCCGCTGAAGTACCGGTCGACGTCGAACACCAGCCGGTAGAGGCCGCGTCCGCCGTCCGTCCCGCCCCACTCCTCGATCCGGCCGCTCGCGTCCGTTCTCCGCTCGACCACCGGCACCCACTCGTTGTCGACCAGCGACTCCAGTCTCGCGTCGAGGCCGGCGGCGGTGCGCCCGTGGACGCTGTCCAGCGCTTCGACGATGACCCTCGCCATCAGCCCACCCGCCCCGGGCGCGGTAACCGGGCCGGCGGACGTTCCTCGGACGGGATATCTCGCATGAAAACCACTCCTTGCCTCAGTACACGATGCATCGGGAAAAGGGCGCGTCAAGCCTATTGTCAGGGGTCCCGCTATCGGCCCGCCATCGAATGATTATTTGTTCGAAAAGTCTTGACGGGCAGTGATTCCGGACCAGTAAAGTCACCGCTGCCAGCCACAATCCTCCGCCGCCGCACACCGCGACCTCCCGTCCGGTCGCCCGTCCGGCGGCGTTCCCGAAAGAGGCGGAAAATCCATGTCTCCGAAATCCGTCCCCACCGCACGGCGGCTCCGGGTATTCGACTCGACACTGCGCGACGGCGAACAGGCCCCGGGCAACGCGATGAACCCCGACCAGAAACTGGAGCTGGCCCTCGCCATCGAGGCCACCGGCGTCGACACCATCGAGGCCGGCTTCCCCAGCTCCTCACCGCGTGACTTCGAGGCGACCAGACTGATCGCGGGCGCGCTCACCACCGCCAAGGTGGCGACCCTCAACCGGGCCGTCCGCGCGGACATCGAGCTGGCCGCCCAGGCCGGCGGCGTCGAGCGCCACCAGGTCCAGATCATGGCCACCGGCAGCGACGTCCACCTGGAGCACAAGCGCGGCCTCACCCGGGCCGAGGGCCTGCACGAGATCATCGACAGCATCCGGTTCGCCCGCGAGCTGGGCTTCACCGACATCACGCTCGGCATCGAGGACGCCAGCCGGGGCAGCGACGACCTGCTGCGCCCGATGATCGAGGCCGGCATCGAGGAGGGCGCCAACACGGTGGCGCTCGCCGACACCACCGGCTGCCTGATCCCGTCCGAGTTCGGCGCCCAGGTGGCGCGGGTCCGCTCCTGGATCCCGGACCACATCATCCTGTCCACCCACTGCCACCAGGACCTCGGGCTCTCCCTCGCCAACGCCCTGGCCGGCGTCGAGGCCGGCGCGGACGAGGTGCAGGCCACCATCGCCGGCATCGGCGAGCGTGCGGGCAACACCCCGCTGGAGGAGCTGGCCGCGGTGCTGCTCTACAAGGGCGAGCAGCTCGGCCTGACCAGCCGGCTGCGCACCGAGAAGTTCTACGAGGCCTACCAGCTGCTGGCCCGGATCATCGGAATGTCGACGCCGCGCAACAAGGCGATATTCGGGGAGAACGCCTTCGCCACCCAGGCCGGAATCCACCAGGCCGGAATGCTGCGCAATCCGGTGACCTACGAATACGTCGAGCCGCACAGCTTCGGCCGCGAGCGCGGAATTCTCATCGGCCGGCACTCCGGGCGCAATGTGGTCCGCAACCTGTTCGACCAGATGGGAATCGGCGCCGAGCACGACCTGCTCGACGAGATCTACGAGACCTACATCGCGGGCCGCGCCGACGGCACCTGCATCGAACTGGGCGAGCTGCGCGAGATCATCGCCGAGCGCCTGGAGCGCACCAGCGAGATGGCGGTGGCCAGCTGATGGGCGGCACCGAGCGCAACCTGATCGAGAAGGTCTGGCAGAGCCACGTCGTCGACCAGGCACCGGGCGAGCCCGACCTGCTCTACATCGACCTGCACCTGCTCCACGAGGCGAGTTCCCCGCAGGCCTTCGACGGCCTCCAGCTGGCCGGCCGCCGGGTCCGCCGGCCCGACCTCGCGCTCGCCCTCGAAGACCACAACGTGCCCACCAACACGCTGCTGGTCAAGGACGCGATGGGCAGCGCCCAGCTGGAGCGCCTGCGCGAGAACTGCGAGGAGCAGGGGATCGAGCTGTTCTCGCTCGGCGACGACCGGCAGGGCATCGTGCACGTGGTGGCGCCCGAACTGGGCTTCGTGCGCCCCGGCATGACCGTGGTGTGCGGCGACAGCCACACCTCCACGCACGGCGCCTTCGGGGCGCTCGCCTTCGGCGTCGGCACCAGCGACGTCGAGCACGTGCTCGCCACCCAGACGCTGGCGCTCCAGCGCCCCCGGACGATGTCCGTCGAGTTCGTCGGCGAGCCGCCGGCCGACGTCACGCCGAAGGACCTGATCCTCGCGCTGATCGCGCACATCGGCGCCAACGGCGCCAACGGCTACGCGATCGAGTACCGCGGCAAGGCCGTCGAGAACCTCTCCATGGAGGGGCGGATGACGGTCTGCAACATGAGCATCGAGGCGGGCGCCCGCGCCGGCCTGATCGCCCCCGACGACACCACGCTCGCCTACCTGCGCGAGCGCTGGGACCCGGCCGCCGAGGCCGACTGGGACGAGGCCGTCAGCTACTGGCAGTCCCTGCGCACCGACGAGGGCGCCGCCTTCGACCGCGTCGTCGAACTGGACGTCACCGGGCTCAAGCCCTTCGTCACCTGGGGCACCAACCCCGGCCAGGCCGTCCCGCTGGACGCCGCGGTGCCGGCGCCCGAGACCTTCGCGACCCCCGCCGAGCAGCAGGCCGCGCGCCGCGCCCTGGAGTACATGGGCCTCGAACCGGACGTCGCCCTGCGGGACGTCGAGATCAACACGGTCTTCCTCGGCTCCTGCACCAACGGCCGGATCGAGGACCTGCGGGCCGCCGCCGACGTGCTGCGCGGGCGCAAGGTCTCCGACCGGATCACCATGCTCGTCGTCCCCGGCTCGATGGCCGTCCGGGCCCAGGCCGAGGAGGAGGGCCTGGACCAGGTCTTCCTCGACGCGGGCGCGCAGTGGCGGCTCTCCGGCTGCTCGATGTGCATGGGCATCAACGCCGACCGCCTCCAGGGCATCCAGCGGGTCGCCTCCACCTCCAACCGCAACTACGAGGGCCGGCAGGGCACCCACGCCCGCACCCACCTGGTCTCGCCCGTCGTCGCCGCCGCCACCGCCGTGGTCGGCCGCCTGGCCGCGCCGACCGAGCTGTGACCGCGCCCGCCGGGCACACCCGCCCGACCCGTTCCACCCGACCGGCCTGTTCGACCCGTTCCACCGACCGCAGCCAGACCGACCAGCAGGGGGCAGAGGCATGAGGCAGCCGCTCACGGCGCACACCGGACAGGCCGTGGCCCTGTCCCGGGACGACGTCGACACCGACCAGATCATCCCGGCCGAGTTCTGCAAGCGGCTGACCAAGACCGGCTACGCCGACACCCTGTTCGGGCACTGGCGCAAGGAGCCCGGGTTCGTCCTGAACCAGCCGGAGCACCAGGACGCGAGCGTCCTGGTGGCGGGCCACAACTTCGGCACCGGCAGCTCCCGCGAGCACGCCGTGTGGGCCCTGCGCGACTGGGGCTTCCGGGCCGTCATCGCCACCAGCTTCGGCGACATCTTCCTGCGCAACGCGCTGAAGAACGGCCTGCTGGCCGTCGCCCTGCCGGTGCCCGTCGTCGCCGACCTCGCCGAACGCGCCCAGGCCGACCCGAAGTTCGAGATCACCGTCGACCTGGAGCAGCTGACCGTCGGCACCGACCTCGGGACCTGGGAGTTCGAGGCCGACCAGCGCGCCCGCTGGCTGCTGCTCAACGGCCTCGACGACATCGACGTCACCCTGCGCAAGGCCGACGCGATCGCCGCCTTCGAGCAGGGCCGCCCGGCCTGGATGACCAGCATCACCCGCGGCGCCTTCTCCTCCCCGGACACCGCGAAGCAGCGCCGGGCCTCCTGACGACCGCGCCCCCCGGCGCAGCTCCCAGGGCCGCGCGGCGGTGACCCTGCCCGACGCCCCCGGCCCGGCCGACCCGACCCACAACCGGCCGGCCCCACCCCAGAAACGGTGAGAGACCCATGACCAAGACAGTGACCGTCATCCCCGGTGACGGCATCGGCCCCGAGGTGACCAAGGAGGCCCTGGAGACCATCGAGTCGCTGGGCCTGGACCTCGCGGTCGACGTGCTCGACCACGTCAACGCCGACACCTACCTGCGGACCGGGGTCTCCCTGTCCGACGAGGACTTCGAGCGGATCAAGGCGAGCGACTCGGTGCTCTTCGGCGCCATCGGCGACCCCCGGGTGAAGACCTCGGACTACGGCCGCGGCGTCCTGCTGCGCCTGCGCTTCGACCTCGACCTGTACGTCAACCACCGCCCGGCCACCCTGCTCCAGGAGCGGCTGAGCCCGCTGCGCGACGCCCGGACCCGCGCCATCGACGCCGTGATCGTCCGGGAGAACACCGAGGGCCTCTACACCGACATCGGCGGAGTGCTGCGCGGGAACACCGTGCACGAGATGGCCGTCGACGCGGACGTCAGCACCTACATGGGCGTCTCGCGGGTGATGGAGTACGCGTACTCGATCGCCGAGCGCGGCGTCTGCATGGTCGACAAGTCCAACGCCGTCCGGCACGGCGGCCAGGTGTGGCAGCGGGTGTTCCGCGAGGCCGCCGCGAAGCACCCCGCCATCGACTCCACCCACCTCTACGTCGACGCCGCCGCGATGAAGCTGATCTCCGACCCGTCGCAGTTCGACGTGATCGTCACCAACAACTCGTACGGCGACATCCTCAGCGACCTGGCGGCCATGCTGGCCGGCGGCCTGGGCAACGCGGCCTCGGCCAACATCAACCCGGACACCGGGTTCGGCCTCTACGAGCCGGTGCACGGCAGCGCGCCCGACATCGCCGGCCAGGGCATCGGCAACCCCTTCGGCGCCATCCTCAGCTCCGCGCTGATGCTGGAGCGCCTGGGCTGGGCCGCCGAGGCGAAGGCGATCCAGCTGGCCGTCGGCACGGCCGTGGCCGAGGGCGCCTGCACGCCGGACCTCGGCGGCACCCTCACCACCGAGCAGGTCGGCGCCGCGGTCAGGGCGGCCCTCGCCGCGGCCTGACGGCATGACCCGCCCCCACCCCCCCAACCGCCGCCGTGGTCGCCCCACCGACCACGGCGGCCGGGTCCGTCCTCCCCGACACCGCCCGGCGGGCGGGCGTCCGAAGGCGGACCCAGGCCGCTCAGCCCCAGGGATTGTGCTCGTGCGATCCGCTGACCGCGGTACGGAACGTGGTGTGCTCGATCATCTCGTACGGACTCCAACTCCTGGACGGCGCGGCCGGTCGGCAGCGGCTGAAAGGATGGCTGAAGCCTGGCAGCCCCGGCCATCGGCCCGCTATCGACGCCCGGTGTCGACGCCCGCTGGGTACGCCTGTCGGCGACGCCCGCGCCCGGCCGGACGGCACCGGCTTCGGCGCCGCCGGGGCGGCGGGACCGGCTCGGTAGGATCCCTGGCATGGGTGCGCAGGAAGAGGCGTGGGACACGGACGCGGCGGAGCGGGCGGTCGCGGTGCTGAAGGCGGTCGCCGACCCGTCCCGGTACCGGCTGCTCTGGGCGCTGACCCGGCGGGAGCTGCCGGTCAGCGAACTGGCGGAGCTGCTGGGCGCGCACGTGGCGGCGACCTCGCAGCACCTGGCCAGGCTGCGGGCGGCCGGGCTGGTCGTCTCGCGCCGGGAGGGCACCCGGATCTTCTACCGCGCCGCCGAGGTGCGCGGCCTGCTGACGGAGGCGGCGCTGATCGCCAACGACCTGCCCGGGCGCGGTGACGGCGGCGACGGCGGCGGTACCGGCCCGGCCGCCGCGACGGCCGAGCAGCCGTTCGCCCGCGCCGTCCGCTCCGCCCGCCGCCGCCCGGCCACCGGCCAGGCCTGACTCCGGGGCTTCAGGCCGTCTCCTCGTCGAGCCGGTACTCCCGCAGGGCGGCGTCGTAGCCGAACAGCCCGGCGTAGCGGCCCCAGTCGGTGGCGGTCTCCAACTGCCGGTCGACCTGTTCGCTGGTGTAGTGGTGGGCGAGCAGGTCGCGGAAGAAGCCGGCGTGCACGGCGGCGCCGGGGCGGCCGCGCAGGCCGTTGGTGATCAGCCGGACCAGCGGGACGTCCACCGCGGCACCGGCGAAGATGGTCCGGGACTCCTGGACGTCGGCTCCGGCGAAGGCGGTGCCGGCCTCGGTGAGCAGCAGGTCGTCGCCGTGGATCTCGGCGAAGCCGAGCAGGTCGAGGGCGTCGAGCTGGGGGAGCATGTCGTCGATGTCGAGGCCGAGTTCGTCGGCGAGGTCGGCGAGGTCGCAGCAGCCGCCGCGGTGGGCGATCATCGCGGCGAGGCCGGCGAGGCCGTCCACGCTGGCCGTGGGCAGCGGGGTGTTGGCGACGGTGCGCCGGTCGGGCCGGGCGCCGTCGGCGCGGCCGGGCAGCCGGGTCTCCTTGGGGCGTCCGGTCATGATCCGGTAGACCCGGTCGACGAGTTCGTCGAAGGCGGCGGCGTCGCGGTCGCGGGGCCGGTCGAGGTCGACCTCGACGGTCTCCCTGATGGTGCCGTACGGGCGGGAGCCGAGGACGACGATGCGGTCGGCCATCAGGACCGCCTCCTCGATGTTGTGGGTGACCAGGACGACGGCGCGGGTGGGGAACTGGCCGGACTCCCACAGTTCCAGCAGCTCGCCGCGCAGGTTCTCGGCGGTGAGGACGTCCAGCGCGGAGAAGGGCTCGTCCATCATCAGCACGTCCGGTTCGACGACCAGGGCGCGGGCGAAGCCGACGCGCTGGCGCATGCCGCCGGAGAGCTCCTTGGGGTAGGCGGACTCGAAGCCGGCCAGGCCGATCAGGTCGATGGCCTGGACGGCGGCCTCGGCGCGCTCCCGGGGCGGCACGCCGCGGGCCTCCAGGCCGAGTTCGACGTTCTGCCGGACGGTCAGCCAGGGCAGCAGCGCGAAGGTCTGGAACACCAGGGCGGTGCCCGGGTTGGCACCGGTGAGCGGGGTGCCGCGGTAGGCGACGGTGCCGGAGCTGGGCGGGATCAGCCCGGACAGGCAGCGCAGCAGGGTGGACTTGCCGGAGCCGGAGCGGCCGAGCAGGGCGACGATCTCGCCGGCCCGGACGGTGAGGTCGATGCCGGACAGCACGGGCAGCGCGCCGTCGGCGCCGGCGTAGGCCTTGGTGAGGCCGACGGTCTCCAGCAGGACCTCGCCGTCGGCGGGGGAAGGTTCGGAGGGGGAGAACACGGCGGCGGCGGGCGGCGCGGGGCGGGCGGCGCGGGGGAACGGGAAGCGCATGCGGGGACCTCCGGGGCGGGGAGCGGGCGCGGGTCAGAGCGAGTAGCGGCGCTCGGCCAGGCGGTAGAGGCGGCGCCAGAGCAGCCGGTTGAGGGCGACGACGTACAGGCTCATCACCGCCACCCCGGCGAGCAGGTGCGGGTAGTCGCCGCGCTCGGTGGCCCGCGCGATGTACGCGCCGAGGCCGGTGGCGGTGAGCGTGGTACCGCCGAAGGTGACGACCTCGGAGACGATGGAGGCGTTCCAGGCGCCGCCGGAGGCGGTGAGGCCGCCGGTGACGTAGGCCGGGAAGATCCCGGGGATGATCAGCCGCCGCCAGCGCTGCCAGCCGCGCACGCCGAGGTCGTCCATGGCCTCGCGCAGGTCGGTGGGGATGGCCATGGCACCGGCGATGGTGTTGAACAGGATGTACCACTGGGCGCCGAGGGCCATCAGCAGGACGCCGCCGAGGTCGATCGACAGCCCGGTCCGCAGCAGCAGCCAGACGACCAGCGGGAAGAGGAAGTTGGCCGGGAAGCTGGCGAGCACCTGCACCAGCGGCTGGGCGATCCGGGTCAGCCGGGGGGAGAAGCCGATCCGCACGCCGACCGGCACCCAGACCAGGGTGGCGACGGTCACCAGGACGACGACCCGGGCGAGCGTGGCGAGGCCGAGCAGCAGCGGTTCGCCGAACACGCCGAGGCCGGTCGCGCCGTGCAGGTAGCGGCCGAGGTCGACCAGGCCCCAGAGCACGAGGCCGCCGGCGACGGCGGCGAAGGCGGCGTCCCCGGCGCGCCGCCGCCCGGGGTCGACGGCCAGCGGGCGGTCGTCGGTGCCCAGCAGGCGCCCGGCCCGGGAGAGCGCCCGCCACCCCGGGCGCAGCAGCCGGCCGAGCAGTCCGGGCCAGTGCGAGCGGCGCAGCAGGTCCAGCACGACGGAGCGCTGCACCTCGGTGGCCTCGGACTGCTCGTTCTTGAAGCGTTCGGCCCAGGCGGTGAGCGGGCGCCAGAACAGCAGGTTGACGCCGACCACGAGGACGGCCATGGTGGCGATCGCCCAGCCGACCCGGCCGAGGTCGCCGGCGGCGATGGCGGCGCCCGCGTAGGAGCCGACCCCGGGCAGCGCGTAGCGCTGGTTGTCGACGCTGATCGCCTCGGAGGCGACCAGGAAGAACCAGCCGCCGCCGAAGCTCAGCATGCCGTTCCAGACCAGGCCGATCATGCCCGAGGGCAGTTCGACCTTCCAGAACCGCATCCACCGGGTGAAGCGGAACGAGCGCGACAGCTCGTCGAGTTCGGGCGGCAGCGAGACCAGCGAGCAGTAGAAGCCGAAGGTCATGTTCCAGGCCTGGGAGGTGAAGATGGCGAACACCGCCGCGCACTCCAGGCCCAGCACGGAGCCGGGGAACAGGGCGAGGAAGCCGGTCACCGCGACGGTCAGGAAGGCGAGCACCGGCACCGACTGGAGGATGTCCAGGGCCGGGATCAGGACCCGCTCCAGCCGGCGGCTGCGGGCCGCGGCGTAGGCGTAGCCGAAGGTGAAGACCACCGACACGGCGAGCGCGGCGAACATCCGCAGCAGCGAGCGCGCCGCGTCGTACGGCAGCCGCGCCGGGTCGGTGTCGACCGCCGCGTTCCGGCCGGTGGAGAACCGGACGGTGGTGCCCTGCCCGACCCGCAGCGCGAGGTAGAGCAGCACCAGGACGGCGGCCGCGACGAGCGCGTCCACCCAGGTCATCCGGGCCAGGCGGGCGGCCGTCCGGGATGGCAGTGAGCCCCGGGCGGCGCCCGGGGCCGGCTTCGGCAGGGTCATGGGGTGCACCTCCGGCGCGCACCCGGGGCCCCGGGGTCGGGAGAGGTGCGTGCGACGTCAGCGGGATCGGGACGAACGCCGCGTCCCCCCGGGCCGTCGCGTCAGGCGCGCGGGCGGGCGTGGGGGAGGCGGCCGGTACGGCGGCGCGTACTGGGAGGGTCTTCGCCCATGGCCGCCTCCTCCGGTGGTGTCGTCTGGTGCCGTCCCGGCCCGTCCTGCGGGCCCCGGGCAGTCTGCTCCTTCGGTACGTCCGTAGGCAAATGGATCCGGGGTTCCCCCGCGTGCCGGCTCAGGCCGTTTCGACGAACTCCAGCAGGTTGCCGACGGGGTCGGTGGTGTAGAAGCGGCGCCGGGGCGGCAGGCTGTCGTCCCACACCACGAGCGCGCCGAGCTCGGACAGCCGCGAGGCGAAGTCGTCGATCTCGGAGACCGCGATGCCGGGGTGGGCCTTGGTGCTGGGGCGGAAGCGCTCCTCGATGCCGAGGTAGAGCCGGACCCGGCCGCCGTCGGCGGCGAACCAGCAGCCGCCGCCCTCGGTCAGCGGCCGGGGCTTGGGGATCTCGGCCATCTGCAGGACGTCGCCGTAGAAGGCCCGCAGCAGGGCCTCGCTGCCGGGGGGTGCGGAGAGCTGGACGTGGTCGAGGGCCGTGATCACTGCGGCCTCCTGTCGGGAGCGGTGTGGTGCCGGGCCGCGGTGACCAGCAGCCGGGCGGTCGGGGTGGACAGGTCGAGGTGGTGGGCGATCCACTGGGGGTCGTGCCCGTGGGTGGCGAACACCCAGGCGGTGTAGAGCCGGTTCAGGCCGGGGGCGCCGGGCGACAGCAGCAGCGGTCGGACCTGCTCCATCGGGAACCCGTCCAGGGAGCGGGCGCTGAACCACTGGGTGTCGTCCTCGCCGGGGTCGGCGGGTCGGGCGGTGCCGCGCCCGCTGCGGGCGAGCAGCAGGGCGAGGAGCAGTCCGGCCGCCGAGGCGCCGATGAGCACGCCGGAGAGGAAGAGCCGCAGTCGCCCCGGGGCGACGCCGACGGCGATCCCCTGGAGGGTGAGGAGGAGCAGGACGCCGCACAGCGCCGTCCCTCTGCTGGTCCAGGGGAACAGGGCGGTTCTGGTCACGGCGGTGTCCTCCTTCGGTGGGGTGCTGGCCGGTGGGGTGCCGCCGGGGCGGGCGATCGGGCCTCGGGCGGCGCAGTCGGGCGGCGCGGCCGGGCGGCGGTCAGGCGACGCGGGTCAGGCGGGGGTCGTACTTGTAGCCGATCTGGCGGACGGTGGCGATCGCCTCCCGGTGGCCGGGGCCGAGCTTGCGGCGGATCCGGGCGATGTGGGTGGCGATGGTGCGGGTGTCGCCGGTGTCCGGCCGGCCCCAGACCGTCTCCATCAGCTGGCGGCGGGAGTGGACCCGCAGCGGGTTGTCGACCAGGTGCGCGAGCAGCTCGAACTCCAGGTAGGGGAGCGTCAGTTGCTGCCCGTCGACGGTGACGGTGCGCTGCTCGGGGTCCACCACCAGGCCGGTGTCCGGGTCGACGGCGGGCCGGGGGGCCGGGGCGGGGCGCGGCCGCCGGGGCGGGGCGGCGGCGGTGTGGTCCGAGAAGATGGCTTCGAGCCTGGGGTAGCGCACGGCCATGGCGGATGCTCCTTCGGCGGGTCGGTGCGGGGTCGGTGCGGATCTGTACGCATCGGTACGGGTGGTCAGCGGGCGGGGTGCCAGGGGTGCCAGGGGTGCCAGGAGGCTTCCAGCCGGGCGGTGCCGTCCGGGGCCGTGACGGTCCGCCAGCTGGCCCGCAGTCGGGCGGGGCGGTCGGCGGAGGCGGCGGCCGGTGCCGGGGCCTGGGCCGTGACGGCGTGCAGGACGGGGCTGTCCAGCGGGCTCTCCGCCAGGCGTCGGCCCACGGCGGCGAGCGCGGCGCGCAGGCGGCCGAGGCCGGCGGACGGGAGGGAGGGGTGGAACGCGGCGACGATGGACATGGCAGGTCACCTCCGTGACGGGGCAGCGGGTGAAGGGGGTGCGCGAGGGCGCGGGGTGGTGCGGTCGGCGGGGCGTCAGCCGTGCGGCCGGTGGCGGGCGGCGGCGCGGCTGAGGCGGCGCGCGGCGGCCGGCGGGAGGTCCGCGAAGTCGGCGAGCCAGTCCGGGCGGTGGCCCTGGCGGGCCAGCAGGTAGGCCAGGTGCACGCGCGGCTCGTACGCGCAGGCCCGGGTGTTGGGCGTGCCGGAGTGCGGGCAGACGCCGGGGTCGTCGAGGCGGTAGTTCCTCTCGACGCCGTCGTGCAGGGCGAGGCGGACGCGCGGGCAGTGGTGGTGAGGGGCGGTGCGCATGGCCGTACTTCCTTCCTTCCCCGGGTGCGGGGCGGTCGAGGTTTCCGGGTCGGGGCCGGGGCGGCGGTACTGTCGGGCGCCGCCCCGGCGGCGGCTCAGTGGTTGAGCGCGGTCTGGACGATCTTGATGATGACCATCACCATCGCGACCAGGAGGTAGGCGCGCAGGGCGCCCATGCCGACCTTGCGGGCGGTGGACATGACCGGCTTGCCGAGGGTCTCCAGCGGGGGCATCCGCCATTCCTCGCGGCCGGTGCGGTCGATCGGGTCCTCCTTGGTGGCGGTGCGGCCGAAGGTGAAGAAGTACCCAGCGACCAGGACGCCGGCCACGCCGCAGCCGGCCATGATCCACAGGATCGCCTGCGAGCTGATGTCGGGCCAGACCACGGCGGCGGTCAGGATCAGCGACAGCATCACCAGGACGCCGACCACGGCGGAGGTGAAGGCGTTGGTCTTGGGCCCGTTGACCCAGGGCCCCAGGACGGCCTTGTCGTTGCACAGCAGCAGCAGGAACACCGTCGCCGAGGGCAGCAGCACACCGGCCAGCACCTGGACGAACTGCGTCATCAGGCCCTGGGTGTAGCCGGTGGACAGCAGCGTGATCGCGGCCGCCGCGACCACCAGGCCGGCGTAGATCGCGTAGAAGCCCTTGGCGCCCTTGACGCCCCGGTGCAGCGAGTGCCTGATGCCGAACACGTCGCCGATCGCGTAGGCGGTGGAGAGGGAGACGGCGAAGGCGCCGATGATCGAGGCGTCCAGCAGCGCGATGGCGAACAGCACACCGACCACGTGCCCGGCCTTGTCCTCAAGGCCCTTGGCGACGGCGGCCGCATCCGAGAACTGGCCGAAGCCGTCGGTGCCGGCGAAGGCCGCGGCGGTGAAGCCCATCATCGCGGCGGCGCCGATGATGACGATGGCGATCCCGATCCACAGGTCGACCTTCTCGTACTTCATGAAACGCGGCGTGATCCGCTTGTCGATGACGTACGACTGCTGGAAGAACAGCTGCCACGGGGCGACGGTGGTGCCCACGATGGAGACGATCACCAGCATCACGGCCGCCAGCTGGCCCGAGCCGCCCGGCATGCTGGGCACCACGAAGTCGTGTGCCATCTGCGAGGTCTTCGGGTGGACCATGAAGTAGATCGGCACCAGCAGCAGCGAACCCACGCACAGCGTGACGGCGACGCGCTCGAAGCGCTGGAACGAGCCGGTGAACGCCGAGGCGATGATGATCACGGCGGCCAGCACCACCGAGGCGACCTTCGGCAGGCCCAGGTACCCGGCGGCCAGGGTGACGCCGATGAACTCGGTGACCAGCGTCAGCGCGTTGAGCAGGAACAGGTCGATGACACTGAACGCGCCCCAGAACTTCCCGAAGCGCTCCAGGATCAGCCGGGCGTGCCCGACACCGGTGACGGCGCCCAGGCGCAGCACCATCTCCTGGTTCACGTACAGCACCGGGACCAGCATCAGCAGCGTCCACAGCAGCTGGGTGCCGTAGTTCTGCCCCGCCTGCCCGTACGTCGAGAAGGCGCCCGCGTCGTTGTCGCCGACCATCACGATCAGGCCGGGGCCCACGATCGCCAGCAGGGTCTTGAGCCGCGCGGACAGGCCGTGGCGCGGCGTGGTGTCGTCGAGCCGGATGGTGCCGAGCGCACCCCTGATGTCGCCGACGTGGGCGTCGTCCAGTACCGCTGAACGCGGGGCGGGGACCTTGGAGTCGAGCGTGGCGTTGGTGGTCATGACGATCCTCCCGTGGGCCCCGGGCAGGCGGGGCGATCGGGGGCGCACGGCGGCGATCCCCCTGCGGACGGGCGCGGCGCATCGCCACCCGGCGGTGCGGGCCCGTTCGGGCACGGCGAAGCCGGGTGTCGAGGTGATGAACCGTCAGAGATGTGCGCAGGGAGGGTCGTTACCGCGTGCCGGGAGTGTGCGAGGACAAGCGGGGGCAGGGGCAACTGTGGCCCGGACTACTGCAATCCATGTCTCTCGCCTCCTCCCGGTCGACGCACCCCGTGGTGCGTGTGATCGACGCGGCAAGGAGTTCGCCGGCGCGCGAAGCGACCGCCGGTTCACCCCAACTCGTCAGAGCTTTGGCACTCCACGGCGTGTCCAGCCCGGTCGGGCCGGAAGCCACTTCGGATCAACCCTTAGGTCGGGAAGATCTGTCCTAACCCTGGGCGTCTCTCGACGTCGTCGGATCAGTGGCCTGTGTCCGTGAAGAAGCCTCACCGAACGAGGTGCCTTCTTCAAACCTCCAGAAGCATAGACCGCGCGGAGGCCGATACTTGCGTACTTGGTAGAACCTTTACCTTCTGTCCCGGCGGCCCCGGCCGGAGCACGGCGGGGCGGATCGGGTGACGTGGGGTTTTGCCGCCGAGCCGCCACGGAACGACTTCCCACCGCATCGGCAGCAGCACCAGGTTGCGCCCGAATCCGAGGGGTGGCATGGCGTCCGCAGGCTCCCAGGACGGTCCCCGGCAGGCGCGGGCCCTCGTGCTCGCCCGCCACGCGAAGCTGTGGCTCGTTCCGAGCATCCTGTGCGGCCTGCTGGCCGTGGTGCTCTCGCTGCTCTACATGGGCGGCATCCTCAACCCGACCGGGCACCTGCACCGGCTCCCGATCGCCCTGGTGAACGCGGATCAGGGCCCGCCGCCGCCGGGCCGGACGGAGAGCCTGGGCGCGCGGCTCACCCGGGAGATCGTCGCCGGGACGCCCGGCAGCACCGTCGACTGGCGCCAGGTCGACCAGGCCGAGGCGATGGACCAGCTCTCCACCGGGAAGGTCTACGGCGCGCTGCTCGTCCCGCAGGCGTTCACCGCCGACGTGGCGGCACTGACCACCGGCCGGGCCACCGAACGGCCCACCCTGACGGTGCTGACCAACCCCGGCCTCGGCAGCCTCGGCTCCTCGCTGGCCTCTCAGATCACCCAGTCCGCCGCCCACCAGGCCTCGCTGGCGCTCGGCAAGGAGCTGACCGCCGCCGCGCCGCCCACCGCCTCCGGCACGGGCGCCAGCGCCACCGCGCGGCTGCTGCTCGCCGACCCGCTCGCCGTCACCACCCGGGTCGGCCACCCGATCGGCACCCACAGCGGGCTCGGCCTGAGCGCCTTCTACTACACCCTGCTGGCCGTGCTGACCGGCTTCATCGGCGGCAACATCATCCACAACGGCGTCGACACCGCGCTCGGCTACAGCGACAGCGAGCTCGGCCCCTGGCACACCCGGCGCCCGACCGTCCCGATCACCCGCACCCAGACCCTGCTGCTGAAGATGCTCATGACGGCCGGCATCATGCTGCTCACCACCACCCTGGTGATGCTCTGCTCGGTCACCGTCCTCGGCATGGACGCCCCGCACCAGGCGCTGCTCTGGGTCTTCGCCTACTGCGCCAGCCTCGCCGTCGGCCTCGGGGTCCAGGCGATCAACGCGGCGTTCGGCGGGATCGGGCAGCTGGTGTCCATGTTCGTCTTCATCGCGCTGGCGCTGCCCTCCTCGGGGGCGACCATCCCGCTCCAGGCGGTGCCCGGCTTCTACCGCTTCCTCAGCGTCTTCGAGCCGATGCGCCAGCTCAGCGACGGCATCCGGGCGATCCTGTTCTTCGACGCCCGGGCGGACGCGGGCCTGGCCCGGGGCTGGACCATGATCGCGGTCGGCGTGGTGCTCGCCCTGGCCTTCGGCTTCGGGATGACCCGGTACTACGACCGCAAGGGCCTGCACCGCTGGACGCCGCAGCCGTCGGAGTAGACGAAGTCGTCGGCGTAGGCGCCGCGCCTGATCCCTTCGCCTCCTACGCCTTGGTGACGGTGACCTTGAGGTGCTTCATGATCGGCTGGTCGCTCTGGGTGCTGTAGTCGCCGATCGCGCACAGCACGTTCATCTCGGGCATGTAGCCCGCCGCGCAGCCGCGCGGGATGTCGTACGGGATCGCGAGATAGCCGTTCAACGTGCGGGTGCTGCCGTCCTTCGCGGTGCTGGTGATGTCGACCGGGTCGAGCTCGGCGATGCCGCGCTCGCGCATGTCGTCGGTGTTCAGGAAGACCAGCGTGCGCAGGTTCCGCACGCCCCGGTAGCGGTCGTTGTCGGAGTAGATGGTGGTGTTCCACTGGTCGTGGGAGCGCATGGTGCCCAGCGCCAGGGTGCCCGGGGCGGGAACGACGTCGGGAAGCGGGGCGGTGGAGAACTCGGCCCGCCCGGAGGGGGTGAGGAAGACCAGTTCGCGGGCCGGCTGCTTGATCCGGAACCCGAGGGGCAGCCGCACCCGGCGGTTGAAGTCCTCGAAGCCGTCCAGGGCCCGGGACATGGTGTCGCGGATGCGGTCGTAGTCCTCGATGTACCACTCCCACGGTGTCCCGCTGTCCGGCAGCGCCGCGCGGGCCATCCCGGCGACGATGGCGGGCTCGGACAGCAGGTGCGGGGAGGCCGGGCGCTTCATGCCGACGGACAGGTGCACCATGCTCATCGAGTCCTCGACCGAGGTGCTCTGCACCCCGCCGCGCTGGTGGTCCTTCTCGGTGCGGCCCAGGCACGGCAGGATCAGCGCCCGGCGGCCGTGCACCAGGTGGCTGCGGTTCAGCTTGGTGCTCACCTGGACGGTCAACTCGCAGCCGCGCAGCGCCTCGTAGGTGTAGGGCGTGTCGGGCGCGGCGAGCGCGAAGTTGCCGCCCATGGCGACGAAGACCGTCACCTCGCCGCGCCGCATCGCCTCGACGGCGGAGACGGTGTCCAGGCCGTGCGCGCGCGGCGGGTCGATCCCGCAGGCCTCGGCGAGGCGGTCCAGGAACTCGGGTGAGGGGCGGTGGTCGATGCCGCAGGTGCGGTTGCCCTGGACGTTGCTGTGCCCGCGCACCGGCGACGGGCCGGCGCCCTCGCGGCCCAGGTTGCCGCGCAGCAGCAGGAGGTTGACGATCTCCCGCACGGTGTCCACGCCGTGCTCGTGCTGGGTGACGCCCAGGCACCAGCTGACGATGGAGCGGTCGGCGTCGCGGTAGACCCGGGCGGCCTTGAGGACCTCGGCCCGGCCGAGCCCGCTCTGCCGCTCGATCTCCTCCCAGGGCGTGGCCCCGCACAGCGCGCGGTAGGCCTCGAACCCGGTGGTGTGGCGCTCGATGAACTGCCGGTCCAGGGCCTGGGGGTCGGCCGTGGCCTGCTCCAGGATCGCCTTGGCCATGCCGCGCACCAGTGCCATGTCGCCGCCGATGCGCGGCTGGAGGTTCAGCGTGCTGGTCCTCGTGGACTTGAACAGCGCCATGTCCACGAAGTCGTGCGGGACGATGGTGCGGGTGGCGGCCGCCTCGATCAGCGGGTTGATGTGCACGATCTGCGCGCCGCGGCGGTGCGCGTCGGCGAGGGCGGTGAGCATCCGGGGCGCGTTGGAGGCGGCGTTGACGCCCATGATGAACAGCGCGTCGGTGACCTCCCAGTCCTTGAGGTCGACCGTGCCCTTCCCGGTGCCCAGCGAGGCCTGGAGGGCGCGTCCGCTGGCCTCGTGGCACATGTTGGAGCAGTCCGGCAGGTTGTTGGTGCCCAGTTCGCGGGCCATCAGCTGGTAGAGGAAGGTGGCCTCGTTGCCGAGCCGGCCGGAGGTGTAGAAGGCGGCCCGGTTCGGGTCGTCCAGCTCGCGCAGGGTGCGGCCGACCAGCTCGAAGGCGTCCTTCCAGCTGATCGGGACGTAATGGTCCGAGCCGGCGTCGTACACCATCGGCTCGGTGAGGCGGCCCTGGTCCTCCAGCGCGAAGTCGCTCCACCCGGACAGCTCGGTCACCGAGTGGGCGGCGAAGAAGTCGCGGCCGACCCGCTTGCGGGTCATCTCCCAGGTGACGTGCTTGATGCCGTTCTCGCAGATGTCCAGGTGCAGGCCCTTGGTGTCGTCCGGCCAGGCGCACCCTGGGCAGTCGAAGCCGCCGCTCTCGTGGTTCATCCGCATGATCGCCCGGGGCCCGTCCACGTACGCGCCCTCCTTGACCAGGAAGCGCGTCACGCTCTTCGCGGCACCCCAGCCGGCGGCCGGGTGGTGGTACGGCGCGAACTGCGGCGGCCCGACGGGGTCGGGGCCCACGGCCGGCTCGTCCTGGGCGGGGCTCTGTTGAGGGTCGTCGGGGGAGCTCACGAAGCCCGCCGTCCGCCGACCGACAGCACGACCGCGCTCGCCGCGCCGTTCGGCGCCTCGTAGTTCACGGTCTCCCCGGCGTGCCGCCCGAGCAGCGCCCGCCCGAGCGGGCTGTCGGCGGTCACCAGGGTCTCCTCCCGCACCTCGGCGAGCTCCGCCACCTCGACGGTCTCCTCCACCCCGTCCGCGAACCGCACGGTGACCGTGGAGCCCACCCCCACCACCTCCGTGGACGGCGGCCCGGCGGCGGCCCCCTCGCGGACCCGGGCCTCCAGCTCGGCGATCCGCTCGTCCAGCCGGGCGACGTCGTCGGCCCGCTGCAACTCGTCCGCCGCGTCCGCCCGGTCGCCCACGTCCTCCCCGCGCAGCGTCCCCACCACTTTCGCCCGCTCGGCGCGCAGCTCGGCCAGCTCCTCCTGCACGGCACGCAGGGCCTCGGCACTGATGGGCTCGGGACCGTCTGTCATGGCTGCTCCCGGGTCGTTCGCGGAACGCTCAAGCACGGGTCGCTTCCATTACCCCACCACCCCGCACCCCCGGCAAATCCGGCCGCCGGATGTGCCCGGATCCGCCGAATCGGTTCGGGCGGGTACGGCCGTCCGGCACAATGACGCCCATGACCAGCGTCGACGACCCGAGTGCGGGCCCGCCGGTCGGCGACACCGACCGAGCCGACGAGCGATACCGGCCGTTCGCGCATCTCGCCACCGAGGGCCGCGAGCTCTACCGGCAGGTGATGGGGGTGTTCGTCCGGGCCAAGCAGGAGTTCACCGTCCACCTGCGCCCGGAGGACGTCCACCTGGGCCTCCCGCCGGAGGGGCGACCGTCGGTGGAGGCGGTGGCCACCGCGCTGGAACGACTGGCCAAGTGGGGGAACCTGCGGCCCGATCCCGACACCGGCCGGGTCACGGCCCTGGAGGACTTCTACCGCTCCCGGTACATCTACCAGCTCACCCGCGCGGGAGAGGCCGCGGAGGAGGCGCTGGCGGCGTACGACGCGGCGCTCGGCCGGCGGGGCGAGTTGCAGGCGGTCGCCCTCGCCGACATCGCCGTGCACCTGCGGGCGCTGTTGGCGCTGGCCGACCGGGACGAACCGGACCCGGCGGTGACGCACCTCGCGCTCCTCGCCCTGGTGGACCGCTTCTCGGGGCTGGCCGAGAACGCCCGCGCGTTCATGAGCTCGCTCCAGCGGACGGTCGACCTGCACGAGGCCGAGGTCGAGGTGTTCCTCGCCTACAAACAGCGGTTGATCGACTACCTGGAGCGGTTCATCGAGGACCTGGTGACCCGGGGCGCCGAGATCGCGGGGCTGCTGGAGCACCTCGGCGCGTCCCAGGACGGGCGGATCGGGCCGCTGCTGCGCCTGGCCGTTGAGCGTGAGGCCGCCGACGCCGCTCCGGACCTGGCCGCCGAGGCGCTGGCGGCGGGGGAGCGGCGCTGGACCGGCCGCTGGGACGGATTGCGGGCCTGGTTCCTCAGCGTGCCGGGCCGCAGTTCGCAGGCCAAGCTGCTGCGCTCCGCCGCCCGCCAGGCGATTCCCCAACTGCTCAGCGTGGTCCAGGCGTTGAACGAGCGCAGGGCGGGCCGATCGGATCGCTCGGCGGACTTCCGCGAACTCGCCCGGTGGTTCGCCGAGGCGCCCGACGACGACTCCCGGCACCGGCTGTGGCGCTCGGCGTTCGGACTGTACTCGGCGAGGCATCTGACGATCGATCAGGAATCGCTGGCCGAACGGGACACCGAGCCGGTGCCCGCCTCCGCGTCCTGGTACGACGCGGCGGGCGTGCGGATCAGTCCGCAGTTGCGCCGCACCGGTTCGTACGAGCGGCGCGGCCGGTCGCGGTCCGTGCAGGACCGTGGCGAGGCGAAGGCGTACCTGGCCGAGCTGGCCCGCAAGCAGGCCGAGCAGACGGCGGCGGTCCGGGCCCGGCTGGCCACCCGGGGCGAGGTGCGGCTCAGCGAGCTGGACGAACTGGACCGGGAGGCCTTCCGGCTGTTCCTGCTGCTCCTCGGCGACGCGTTGTCCGCCTGGCGTCCGGGCGCGGATTCGGTCGCGGCCACCACCAACGACGGGACGATGGAGATCAGGCTGACGAGGCTTCGCGGCGGCGGGATCGCCGAGATCCGCACCCTCGACGGCGTGCTGTGGGGCCCGGAACATCTGGTCGAGATCATCGACCTGGCGAACGAGAACGATCCCGTGGGGGCCGACCGTGAGTGACGACCGTGAGTGACGACCGCCTGGGCGACGTGCTCGCCGCGCAACGTTCCGCGGAGGTCCGTCGAGCCGCCCGGGCGCTGCTGCGTCGTCCGCTGCTGCGGGCGGGCGGGTCCCACGCCGACGAGTTCCGCCTCGTGCGGCAGTACGCGACGGAGCTGCGCACCTGGTTCGACCGGAACACCGGCTGGGCGCTGTCGGTGGACTCGGAGGTGGTCCGGTTGCGCCGCATTCCGGGCCGGCCCGACGATCCCACGCATCCGGCCCGCGACCAGCGCACCGGCCTGCCGTTCTCGCGGCGCCGCTACGTCCTGGTCTGTCTGTGCCTGGCGGTGCTGGAACGCGCCGAGCAGCAGATCGCGCTGGGCCGCTTGGCGGAGCAGGTGGTGCTCGCGGCGGCCGATCCCGCACTCGACGCGGCCGGGGTGGAATTCACCCTTGCCGACCGGGAGCAGCGCACCGATCTGGTGGCGGTGGTCCGGCTGTTGCTGGAATGGGGCGTGCTCGCCAAGGTGGCGGGCGACGAGGACGCCTTCCTGAAGTCGGCCGGGGACGCCCTGTACGACGTGGACCGCCGGGTGCTGGCCGTCCTGCTCGTCTCCCGGCGGGGCCCGAGCACGGTGCGCGCGGACGGCTTCGAGGAGCGGCTCGCCGAACTCAACGCCGAAGTGCTGCCGGACAGCGACGAACTGCGCAACCGGGCGCTGCGGCACGCCCTCTCCCGTCGGCTGCTGGACGATCCGGTGCTCTACCTGGACGGACTGACCGAGAGCGAGAGCGCCTACCTCACCTCCCAACGCGGCGCGCTGACCCGGCGCGTCGCCGAACTCACCGGCCTGGTCGCGGAGGTGAGGGCGGAAGGCCTGGCGATGGTGGACCCGGACGACGATCTGACGGACCTGCGGATGCCGGAGTCCGGCACCGACGGCCACGTGGCGCTGCTGGTGGCCGAGTACCTCGCCGGACGGGGCGGCACCGTCCCGCTGGCCGACGTGCACCGGCAGGTGGCCGGCTGGGCCCTGGAGCACGCCGGGTTCTGGCGGCGGAGCGCCACCGCTCCCGGCGCCGAGGTGGAGTTGGCCGAGCAGGCCGTGGACCGGCTGACCGCGCTCGGGCTGCTGGATCGCGCGGTGGCCTCGGACGGCGCCGCCCTGGTGCGGCCCAGGCCGGCGTTGGACCGCTACCGGGTCGGTGAGACCGTCCTGCTGGAACCGGGCCAGAGTGCGCCCCGGAAGAACCCGAAGAAGAACACGAAGACGGCTGCCGGCCGCACGAAGGGCGCGAGGACCCGATGAACACCACCGCCAGGACGCGGCTGCCCCTGCCCCTGCCCACCCGTACGCGCTGGCAGCCGCTGAGGGTCGGGCTGGTCGACCTCTTCTACTACGACGTCGAGGAGTTCCACTTCCGCGACGGCCGACTGCTCTTCCGCGGCAACAACGGCACCGGCAAGTCCAAGGTGCTCGCCCTGACCCTGCCCTTCCTGCTGGACGGCGACCTCTCCCCGCACCGGGTGGAGCCGGACGCCGACCCGAAGAAGCGGATGGAGTGGAACCTGCTGCTCGGCGGCGAGCACCCGCACCCCGAGCGGCTCGGTTACACCTGGATCGAGTTCGGCCGCCTGGACCAGGACGGCACCGCGCACTACACCACGCTCGGCTGCGGACTCAAGGCGGTCAGCGGCCGGGGCATCGCCCGCCACTGGTACTTCGTCACCGACCGGCGGATCGGTCCGGAGCTGCGGCTGGTGGATTCGACCGGCGCCGCGATCGGCCGTGACCGGCTGGCCGAGGCGTTGGACGGCCGGGGCCTGCTGTACGACTCGGCGCGGGCGTACCGGCGCGCGGTGGACGAGGCGCTGTTCGGCCTCGGCGAGCAGCGGTACGCGGCCCTGGTCGACCTGCTGGTACAGCTGCGCCAGCCGCAGCTGTCGAAGCGGCCCAGCGAGAGGACGCTCTCCCGGGCCCTGACCGAGTCGCTGCCGCCGATGGACCAGGCCGTGGTCGCCGACGTCGCGGAGGCGTTCCGTTCGCTGGACGAGGAGAAGGAGCAGCTGGCGGTGATGGCCGCCGCCGAGCGCGCGGCGGGCTCCTTCCTCCAGCACTACCGCCGCTACGCCCGGGTGGCGGCCCGGCGCAAGGCCCGCGCCCCCCGCACGCAGCACTCCCGCTACGAGGCGCTGCGGGCCGAACTCAACACCGCCGAACAGGACTTCGAGGCGGCCGGCACCGCACTCGCCGAGGCCGAGACCCGGTTGGAGGAGCTGGACCGCCGGCGTACCGGTCTGCGGGCCAGGGACGAGGCCCTGCGGGCCGGTCCGGAGATGCGCAGCGCCCGCGAACTGGAGCAGGCCGCCGCCCTGGCCGGGCGCACCGCGCGGGACGCCGAACGCGCCGAGGCCGACCGGCTGCGGGCCGAGGAGGAACTGACGCGGTTCGCCGCCCGGTTGGGCGGTGCGCGGTCCCGCGCGGAGGCCGCCGAGCGTGCTCAGGGCGTCGTCCTGGACCGGGCCCTGGCCGCGGCGAGCACGGCCGGGCTGGAACGGGAGCACGCGGAGCGGGCTGTCCGCCCCCTCGTCGAGGGAGAGGTCCCCGGAACGGCGCAGCACAACGCCGCCGAGTTCACCGACCGCCGCCAGCGCTCGATCGCGCTGGTCGAGGAGCACCTCGCGACCGCCCAGGACTCGATCCGGGAGCTGGACCGGGCCCGCCGTCGGCGGGAGGACGCGGACGGCGAACTGGCCCACCGGGCCGAGCTGCGGGCCGAGGCCGAGGAGAGCACGGCGCGGGAGGGCCGGGACTACCTCGCGGCCGTCCGCTCGTACCTCACCGGATGCCGGCTGCTGCGCCCCGCCGACCCCGGGGGAATGCTCGACGAACTGGACCAGTGGGTCGGGACGTTGGCCGGCGCCGACCCGTCCCGGGTGGCGGCGCAGCAGGCAGCCTCCACCGTCGGCGCCGAACTCGCGCGGCTTCGGGCGGCGTTGGAGTCGCAGCAGCGGGACGTCGACGAGAGCAGGGACCGGCTGGAAGGCGAGCTCGCCGAACTCCGGCGCGGTGGCCGGCGCGGTCCGCAGGCCCCGCACACCCGCTCGCGCGAGGCCCGACAGGGCCGCCCGGGCGCGCCGCTGTGGCAGCTGGTCGACGTCGCCGACGACCTGGCGCCCGCTCAGGCCGCCGAACTGGAAGCCGCCCTGGAGGCCTCGGGGTTGCTGGACGCCTGGGTCGCTCCCGACGGAACGGTGGCCGCGGCAGGCATCGGCGACATCCTGGCCACCGTCGGCGCACCGGTGGACGGCGCCTCGCTCACCGCCGTACTGCGCCCGGCGGTGGACCGGTCCGATCCGGCCGCGGCCGCTCTCCCCGACGAACTGGTCGATCGGCTCCTCGCCGGCATCGGCCTGCTCCATGTGGGCGAGGAACTGCCCCACGCCGGCAGCTGGATCGGCCTGGACGGGCGGTTCCGCCTCGGCTCGCTGGCCGGCGCCTGGTCCAAACCGGCCGCCGAGTACCTCGGCGAAGGTGCCCGCGAGCAGGCCCGGCGAGCCAGGACGGCCGTCGTCGAGACGGAACTCGCCCGACTCGCGGAGCAGTCGGCGGACCTCGCGGACCGCTCCGCGCGGGTGGAGGCGGACGTCCGCACCCTGGCGGCCGAGCAGGCGGCCCTGCCGGACGACGCCGCCCTGCGCGGTGCGCACGCCGTGGCGACGGCGGCCCACCGTGAGCACGCGCGCGCCGCCGAGCGCCGCGGGGAGTCCGAGCGGATCGCCGCCGAGGCCGCCGCCGCTGCCGAGCACTCCACCGCCGAACTGCACGACCTGGCCGGGGAACTCGGCCTGCCCGCCACCGGTGCGGGTCTGCGGCAGGCCCGCGAGGCCCTCGGCTCCTACCGGGAGACCCTGGCCGAACTCTGGCCCGCCGTGCGGGAGACCCGCGCCGCCCGGACCGCGCTGGCGGCCGAGGCCGTCGACCACGGCCGGGCCGCCGAGCGCGTCACCGAGCTGGCCGAGCGCTCGCGCGACGCGGCGCGGGAGGCCGTCACGGCGGGGGAGCGCCACGAGACGCTCGCCGCCACCGTCGGCGCCGCCGTCGCCGAGCTTCAACGCCAACTCGCCGACGTGGCAGAGACGTTGCGGGGATGCGAGGAGGGCGAGCGCGCCACCCGGCGGGAGCAGAACGCCGCCACCGGCCGCCAGGCCGCCGCCGACGCCTTGCGGACCCGGGTCCGCATCGAGATCGAGGACACCGCCCGCACCCGCGCCGAAGCGATCGACGCGCTGCGCCGCTTCGCCGCCACCGGGTTGCTCGTCGTCGCCCTGCCAGACCTCGCCGAGGAGCACGCCGGCGACTCCTGGGCCCCCGAGCCGGCCGTCCGCCTGGCCCGGGCCGTCGAGCGCGAACTGGAATCCGTCGACGACGCCGACCCGGCCTGGGAACGCGTTCAGCGCCGGATCACCGAAGAGCTCAAGGAACTCTCCGACGCCCTCGCCCGCCACGGGCACAGCGCGGCGGCCCGGATGCTGGAGGAGGGCCTGGTCGTCGACATCGTCTTCCAGGGCCGCGAACGCTCCGTCCCCGAGCTGGCCGCCGCCCTGGCCACCGAGGTCGCCGACCGGCAACGGCTGCTCTCCGCCCGGGAGCAGGAGATCCTGGAGAACCACCTGATCACCGAGGTGGCCGGCACCCTTCAGGAACTCGTCAGCGCCGCCGAGCACCAGGTCCTGCGGATGAACGGGGAGCTCAAGGACCGTCCGACCAGCACCGGGATGCTGCTCCGGCTGGTGTGGCGGCCCGCCCGCGACGCTCCCGGCGGCCTGGCGGCCGCCCGTGACCGCCTCCTGCGCCAGTCCTCCGACGCCTGGACCGCCGCCGATCGGGCCGCCCTCGGCGACTTCCTCCAGGCGCAGATCGAGCGCGCCCGCACCGACAACCCGTCCGGGACCTGGCTGGAGCACCTCACCGCGGCCCTGGACTACCGCTCCTGGCACGAGTTCGGCATCGAGCGCCACCAGCACGGCAAGTGGCAGTCCGCCACCGGCCCGGCCTCCGGCGGCGAGCGGGTGCTCTCCGTCTCGCTCCCGCTGTTCGCCGCCGCCTCCTCGCACTACGCCTCGGCCGGAAGCCCGTACGCGCCGCGCCTGGTCACCCTGGACGAGGCGTTCGCCGGGGTGGACGACGACTCCCGCGCCAAGTCGCTCGGCCTGCTCACCGCCTTCGACCTGGACGTCGTGATGACCTCCGAGCGCGAATGGGGCTGCTACCCGGAGGTCCCGGGCCTGGCCATCGCCCAGCTCTCCCGGGTCGACGAGATCGCCGCCGTCCTGGTCACCCGCTGGGAGTGGGACGGCCGCCGGCGCTCCCGCGTGGCCGACGCGGAGGTGCCGGGCCAACGGCAGGAAGGCGTGTTCTCCTGACCATGGACGTGCCCCGGCTCCAGCGCCTGATCGGCGCACCCGAACTCACCTGGCTGCTCGACCGGGCGCGCCGCCGGATGGAGGCGGCCCGGCCACTCGACGGCACGGTCACCCTGGCCGGTGCGGCCGACGCCGAACGGGCCGCCGTCACCCGGCTGTTGGGCCGCGCGCCGCGTCCGGGGCGCTCGCTCTCCGTGTCCCTCGCCGCCGTCGACCGGGTGCTGCGGGCCAGCGGCGCCAGCCCGGACGGGCTGGCCGCCGCCGTCGTCGCGCTCACCGGGCCGGTCGTACCCCGACAGGAAGCGGCCGACCGGCTCGCCCTGGCCTGGGAGCACGCCTTCGCCCCACTCGCGTCCGTGGTGGCCGCCCGCCCCCAACTCGCCGACTGGTACGCTTCCCTGCACGCCACCGGCCTCGTCCGCCGGCTGGCCCGCGGCCCCGAGGAGGCCGCACCGCTGCTCGCCGACCTGGCCCGCCTGCTGCCGCACCTGCCGGCATCGCCGCCGCGCTCGCTCAGCACCTTCGCCGCCGAACACACCGGTGACGCCCACGCCCTCGACCACGGCCCGTTGGCCACCCTCACGCTGGACGCCGTCCGGGCCCTCACCGGTACTCCGCCCGGCGACGGCGCCCAGGCGCGGCGCGACACCTGGGCGGCAGCGGGGCTCCTGCTCGACGAGCTCTCGTCGCAGGTCATCGCCCTCAACCTCCCCGGCGACCGGGACACCGCCACCGGACGGGCCCTCGCCGCACTCGGATCGGTCGGCCAGCCCGCCGTGCTGACGCTCCGGCAACTCGTCCGCGACGCCCCTCGTCCGCCCCGCGGCGGCACGGCGTACGTGTGCGAGAACCCGGCCGTCGTCCTGGCGGCCGCGGACCGACTCGGCCCCGACTGTGCACCGCTGGTCTGCGTCCAGGGCCAGCCCAGTACGGCCGCCCTGCGCCTGCTGAGGCTCTACGCCGACACCGGATGGACGCTGCGCTACCACGGGGACTTCGACTGGGGCGGCCTGCGCATCGCCACCCGGCTGCTGGCCCACGTCCCCTGGACCCCGTGGCGGTACACCGCCGCCGACTACCGCACCGCCCTCGACACGCACCCCGCGACCGCGGCCCTCACCGGCACCCCGACGGACGCTCCCTGGGACCAGGCCCTGCGCGCGTCACTGCTCGCGGCCGGCCGCCGGATCGAGGAGGAGCTGGTCCTGGACGGCCTGCTCGCCGACCTGGCGCTCCCACCCACGGCCGTCGGCCCGGGTGGCGCGCGGTGAGGTCCGAGCGGGGCCGCGGGGTGGCGGTGATCACCTCTGGGGGTGGGTGAGCGGGCGAAAGTGCAGGTCGGGGGCTCGGGCGAAGTGGGCGGGGGAGGGACCGGCGGAAGGGGCGGGGGCGGGCGAAGCTACCATGTGCGCAACACCCTCAGCTCGAAAGATGGACTTGTGACTGTCAACGACGACGTGTTCACGGACTGGAAGAACCGCGAGGAGATCGCGGAGTCGATGATCCCGATCATCGGGCGACTGCACCGCGAGCGGGACGTGACCGTCCTGCTGCACAGCAGGTCCCTGGTGAACAAGTCGGTGGTCAGCATCCTGAAGACGCACCGCTTCGCCCGCCAGATAGCCGGCGAGGAGCTCTCGGTCACCGAGACGATGCCCTTCCTGAGTGCGCTGACCACCCTGGACCTCGGCCC
This sequence comes from Kitasatospora sp. NPDC058478, assembly GCF_042720345.1. Classification (NCBI taxonomy): domain Bacteria; kingdom Bacillati; phylum Actinomycetota; class Actinomycetes; order Kitasatosporales; family Streptomycetaceae; genus Kitasatospora; species Kitasatospora sp. NPDC058478. Next base: position 124,086 of record NZ_JBHXML010000015.1, read on the forward strand.
CTCGCAGATCGACATCGGCATGCTCGCCGCGACCTACCGGGCCGACGACCACGGCCTGTCGGTCGAGGAGTTCACCGCCCAGGCCGTCTCCGGCGCCACCGGCGAGAACAAGCTGGAGCGCCGCGACGCCCGCGATGTCGTCCTCTACGGCTTCGGCCGGATCGGCCGCCTGGTCGCCCGCCTGCTGATCGAGAAGGCCTCCGGCAACGGCCTGCGCCTGAAGGCCATCGTCGTGCGCGACAGCGGCGGCGACGACCTGGTCAAGCGCGCCTCGCTGCTGCGCCGGGACTCGATCCACGGCCAGTTCCAGGGCACGATCACCGTCGACGAGGCGAACAACAAGATCATCGCCAACGGCAACGAGATCACCGTGATCTACTCCGACGACCCGACCAAGGTCGACTACACGGAGTACGGGATCAAGGACGCCATCCTGATCGACAACACCGGCCGCTGGCGCGACCGGGAGGGCCTGTCCAAGCACCTGCGCCCCGGCATCGCCAAGGTCGTGCTGACCGCGCCGGGCAAGGGCGACGTCCCGAACATCGTCCACGGCGTCAACCACGACACGATCAAGCCCGACGAGCAGATCCTGTCCTGCGCCTCCTGCACCACCAACGCCATCGTCCCGCCGCTGAAGGCGATGGACGACGAGTACGGCGTGCTGCGCGGGCACGTGGAGACCGTCCACTCGTTCACCAACGACCAGAACCTGCTGGACAACTACCACAAGGCCGACCGTCGCGGCCGCTCGGCACCGCTCAACATGGTGATCACCGAGACCGGCGCCGCCTCGGCCGTCGCCAAGGCCCTCCCGGACCTCCAGGCGAAGATCACCGGCAGCTCGATCCGCGTCCCCGTGCCGGACGTCTCGATCGCCATCCTCAACCTGCAGCTGGCCCGCGAGACCAACCGCGAGGAGGTCCTCGACTACCTGCGCAACGTCTCGCTGACCTCGCCGCTGAAGCGTCAGATCGACTTCATCGACTCCCCCGACGCGGTCTCCAGCGACTTCATCGGCTCGCGCCACGCCTCGATCGTCGACGCCGGCGCCACCAAGGTCGAGGGCGACAACGCGATCCTCTACCTGTGGTACGACAACGAGTTCGGCTACTCCTGCCAGGTCATCCGGGTCGTCCAGTACGTCTCGGGCGTCGAGTTCCCGACCTACCCGGCCCCGGCGGTCTGACCCTCCGGCAGTTCAGGTAGTTCCGGCAGTTCCGGCGGCGGGGCGGGGTACCCCACCGGCACCCCCCCCCCCCCCCTACCCCCACCCCCAACACCAAGGTAGGCCCCAGGGGCACCCCGCGCGGGCGCG